>CAZCEX010000332.1:0-5479 GCA_964497785.1 uncultured Thermoanaerobaculia bacterium
CCCAAGGCCCGGACCACCAAGGCGCAGTCGCGCATCAACGAGGCCGAGCGGCTGAAGGACGAGCTCGCCAGGCTCAAGCAAGAGCTCACGGTGACGACCGCCGGCATCGAGATGACCGGTTCGGGCCGACGCACCAAGCGGCTGTTGGTCGCATCGGGCCTTACCAAGAGCCTTGGCGGCCGCCGGCTGCTGGATGGCCTGGATCTCATCCTTCAACCCGCGCAGAGACTCGGTGTGGTCGGTGCCAACGGCAGCGGGAAAAGTACCCTGCTCAAGCTGCTGGCCGGCGAGATCGAGCCCGACGCCGGTCGTTTCCAAACCGCCAAAGACCTGCAGGTGGTGTATTTCGATCAAGCGCGTGAACACATCGATCCGGCCATCACTCTGCGTCGGGCGCTCGCCCCTGAGGTGGACAGCGTGGTCTACCGGGAGCGGGAGGTGCATATTGTGACCTGGGCCCGCCGCTTCCAGTTCCGTGACGAGCAGCTCGACCAACCGGTGGGTGCGCTCTCCGGCGGCGAGCAGGCGCGTGTGCACATCGCCCGCCTGATGCTGCGTCCTGCCGACATCCTGTTGCTCGACGAGCCCACCAATGACCTTGACATCCCCACTCTCGAGGTCCTCGAGGAAAGTCTGCTCGATTTTCCGGGCGCCCTGGTCCTGGTCTCCCACGACCGCTATCTGCTCGATCGTGTCAGCTCCGTTCTGGTGGGGCTCGACGGCCGCGGCGGCACCACCTGGTACGCCGACGTCGACCAGTGGCTCGGCCATCACCAAGACGAAGCGCCAGGCCCGAAACGTGCCCGCCGCGACAGCCGTCAGCGGGCGAAACGCGGTGGCCTCACCTACCTCGAAAAGCGGGAGTACGAGGCCATGGAGCAGACCATCCTCGACGCCGAGGCCGAGCTCGACGCGGCGACAACACATCTCGATGACCCGGCCATCGCCTCCGACGCCGGCGCCGCCCACAAAGCCTTTCAGGATCAAGAATCGGCTCGCGGGCGCGTCGAAGAGCTCTATCGCCGGTGGGCCGAGCTCGAGGAGAAGGCAGCGGAGAAATAGACCCTCGGACTCGCAACGGTTGACCGATACTCAGCTCGCGGTACCCTTTGTGTGTGAGCACAGGCTCCAACTCCACCAGCGAAGACTCTAGCCGTACCGCGAGCTACCGCGATCCGCAGCTCCAGGTACTCTTCGTCGTGACCCTGATGGCGGTCCTCGGGGTCGCGAGTATCGGGCCCGCGCTTCCGCTGCTGCGCCGCGAGCTCGGCGTACCGGTCGAAAAGATCGGCCTGGTGATCACCCTTTTTACCCTGCCCGGAGTCATCTTGACCCCGATCATGGGCGTTCTCGCCGACCGTATCGGGCGAAAGCGGGTGCTCGTACCGTCGCTGGTCCTGTTCGCCCTTGCCGGTGGCGCCTGCGGCCTGACCCGGGCCTTTGAACCGCTCTTGACATTGCGTTTTCTGCAGGGGATCGGCGCGGCCACCCTCGGGGCGCTCAACGTCACCCTCATCGGCGACCTGTTCCGCGGCCGAGACAGGATTGCGGCGATGGGCTACAACGCCAGCGTGCTGTCGATCGGGACGGCGACCTACCCACTCGTGGGTGGGGGCCTGGCCATGCTCGCCTGGTACCTGCCGTTCGCGCTGCCGATCCTCGCCCTGCCAGTGGCGTTCCTGGTCGCCTTTCGCCTGAAGGAGCCGAAACTGGAACGGCCCCCGGGCCTCGGCGTCTACCTCGGCGGCGTCTGGCGAGAGGTGCGCCGGCCGGAGGTGCTCGCTCTCTTCGCCGCCAGCTGCGGCATCTTCGTTTTGTTGTACGGCGCCTATATCACCTTCCTGCCGCTCTACATGGCCGATCGCTTCGGTTCCTCACCGCTCGTCATCGGCAGCATCATGACCTCGGCATCGGTCATCACCGGTCTCACATCCTCCCAGCTCGGCCGGATGTCTCGCCACTTCGACGAAGCGAGCCTCCTGCGCATCGGTTTCGTGACCTGCGCCCTCGCCCTCGCCCTTGTTCCATTCGCTCCGGTCACCCTCGCTCTGCTGGTACCCGCGGCCTTGCTGGGTTTTTCCTTCGCCATCACCATTCCGGTGGTCATGACCCTGCTCGCCGGCTTTGCCCCCGACGACCGCCGGGCAGCCTTCATGTCCTTCAATGGAACCGTCCTGCGCATCGGACAGACCCTGGGTCCGCTCGTTATGACCGCCGTGTTCGCCGCTGCCGGTTTCACTGCCGTCTACCTCGCCGGGGCCGCCATCGCCCTCGCCATGGCAGCCCTGATGGCTGTGATTTTCAAGAGGTGATGCCGAATCATCTGCACGCGCTGATTGAGTTGATCGCGGGCTACCGGGTTTCACGCATCGTGCAGTCGTGGAAGTCGTACACCGCACGCCGGATCAACTTGTGGTTGTCCGAGACAGGCGAATGCCGAGCTGGAGCTCGGCGGTCCCAGGAGGGCAAGTCCCGGGCATTGTGGCAGCGGGATTACTGGGATCGGTACATCCGCGATGAGCGGCATCTGATGGCTGTCGTTCAGTACATCGAAGAGAACCCGATCAAGGCCGGACTGGTCCGAAACACCGAAGACTGGCCGTGGGGGAGTTGTCGACTCCGATAGTTTTGGGCACAGACGTGCCCGCCAGACCGTCCAGCGACTGCCGACCCTGGGACCGCCGAGCTCCAGCTCGGCATCAAAGGCGCAACTCGCTCGGAACCGGTTGGTTTTCGTTTGATAATGTCCCACGAATCGCGGACAGAATTCGGCTCTTCAGGACCCCCGAACTCCGGCTCGGCACGACAGACCCCCAGGTTGGAACCGGATTGGTGATCTGCTCGTAGAAAGGACGGTGCTGCGCTCTCACAATATCGAGCCAAGAAGTCCGTACCAGGAGGTCCAGTAAAAAGAACAGTCTGCTTCGTCCTTTGCCTGTGTCTGGCGTCGGTACTCACCTTCGCCGGCGAGCCCATCACCATCGGCGAAACAATCACGATGAAATCAAAGGTGATGGGGGAGGTGCAGGTCAATGCGATCGGGTACATGGCCCTCGGCAACGATGACACTGACGGCGCGATCGAGGTATTCAGCTACAACAAGACGCTCTACCCCGACTCCGCGAACGTCTACGACAGCTATGCGGAGGCCCTGGAGAAGGCAGGCAAAATGGATGAGGCTCTCGCCAACTATACGAAAGCTGTCGCGACGGCAGACCGCGTTGGCGATCCGCGTCTCGAACTCTTCAGAGTGAATCTGGACCGCTTCAAGAAAGAGCAGACGAGCCCGAGCGGCGAGTAGGCTAGTTCCCATCCAGAAAGTCTGGATGGGGACAGGCTAACTCGACTCCTTTGCCGCCTGTTTGGCGGCTTTCTTCTTCTTTTTCTCTTTGGTTGAGAGTTTCGTTTTGTTGGTTTTCTCTTTCTTGACTTGCCCTTTGGCCATTTTTCGCCTCCATACTCGGAAACCGGAGATTCAGCTTCTGTAGCCGAGAGTCGCCGAGCACCGCCACTGTACATCTTCTCGCTACCCAGCGGCAAAAGAGCGTAAAGGCTCCTAGCCGCCGTAATACCACCACCTGGTTGTTGGCGGGCATCTCGAAGCGTTCCAGCAACTCGAACCCTTCGGCCGCCTCGCACACCGCCTCGAGGTCGCGCACTCCGAATCGCGCATCGCGCTCGCGAATCTTCTTGTCAAACGCGGCGTTGCTGTCGGCCGTGTGCTCGCCTGCAATGCGAAATGGACCGTAGAGAATCAGCAGTCCGCCAGCTTCTACATGGCGGTGCGCACCGGCCATCAGATCCAGGCAGCACGACCACGGTGCAATATGGATGAGATTTGAGCTGAAGAGAGCATCGACGGGGCCGACATTCCACGGCGCATCGAGCACATCGATGGACACCGGTTCGAGCAGATTGGGCAGCTGCTTCTCGGCGGCCCAGGCCCGCACCGACGCAAGATTTTTCTCTTCCACATCGCTCGGCAACCAGGTCCACTCCGGCAGGTGCTCCGCAAAGAACGTCGCGTGTTGGCCAGATCCGCTGCCGATCTCGAGCAAACGGCCCCGTGAGGGCAATACCTGTTGCAGGATCTCTAGAATCGGCCGTTTGTTGCGTTCACACCAGTCGTGTTCGAGCTTCTGATCCATCATGCCATCATCGGCGGGAATCAGCCCGCCGGCAAGCTGTGGGTGAGATCTCAATCTCGAAAGGTCACCTGGCGACGAAGGCGAAGCTGCCCTTCCAGGAGCCGAAACTCTTGCTGGTGACGCCGTTGCGGGTGCTGCCTGCATACGACGATTTCCCGGCACGGATTTCGATCGTCACCGGGCCACCGGAGGCCACTGTGATCAGGCCGGCGTGGACCGCCGCGCTACAGATCGAGGAGTCGTCGGTGTAGACGTCGGAACCCCAAAGGCGGCTCGAGATCGAGCCTCCGGCAGGGCAGGCGAAGCTGACAGTCTCCCCATCGCGTCCACGAAGGCCGCTAGCCTGAGTCTTCCAGTCGGCGTTGCGCGTGTCCCCGTTGTCGGGATTCTCCAAGGGTGGTTCTTGTGCGACAAAGACGAAGCTGCCCTTCCAGGATCCGTAGCTTTTGCTCGAGACGCCGTTGCGGGTGCTGCCTGCATACGACGATTTCCCGGCACGGATTTCGATCGTCACCGGGCCACCGGAGGCCACTGTGATCAGGCCGGCGTGGACCGCCGCGCTACAGATCGAGGAGTCGTCGGTGTAGACGTCGGAACCCCATACCCGGCTTGAAATTGAGCCGCTGGCAGGGCAGGCGAGGTCGAAAGTCTCCCCGTTGCGACCCCGATGGCCGTCAGCCTGGGTCTTCCAATCGGCTGTGGTTTCAGCTCCGGCGGAGCCAATCAAAAGAACAAAAGCTGTTATCCAGGCGAGAAAAAGTGAATGGTGACGCGCGGTCCCTCCTTCTGTCGGCCGCAAATGCTAGCACGTCCCCCCAGTCGCCAAACAGTGGTTTTGCCGACAAAGGCACAGAGCGATGGCCATGCCAGGAGCCCCTCCTGGGACCGCCGAGCTCCAGCTCGGCATTCGATCCTCTCGGGTCCCACCCTGCCGGCCGCCTCTGTTTGGTCTCCAGCCAAATGATGTATGCAATTCCACGACGACTCGGCGCAGTGTCGAGTTGGCGCTCGCCCGGACTTTGTTACGGCCGTCACACGACGATGGGCGGCCACCATTTCACAATCGGAAGATCGGGGGACAGGCCATGAGATTCGTTTCCTGTCGAGCTGCCGTGATTGCTTTGACGATCCTCGTCTGTGCAACCGCCCAAGCCGCCTCACCGCCCATCTTCGCAGGTGGGTTCGAAAGTGGGACCCTGTGCAGGTGGCCGAGTTCCACACCGGTGGGCTGTCCGATGAGTGATGTGAGCGTTTTCCCTTCGCGCGTCGACGACGTGCTCGCCAACCCCACAACCCAACCTCTGCCACCGCTCGAGCTCGCCATCACTGGA
>CAZCEX010000333.1:0-5458 GCA_964497785.1 uncultured Thermoanaerobaculia bacterium
TACTAATTTCGAATCACCATGACAGATGCCCGCAGTCGCAGGATCGTGCTCTTGGCCCATTGTCTTCTCAATCAGAACGCCAAGGTTGCAGGGCTCGCAACGCATTCCGGCATCTTCTCCCCACTCATTGCGATACTCGAAGAGGCCGGGGTGGGCATCATGCAATTGCCTTGTCCCGAGCTCGTTCACCTCGGACTCTCGCGTCCCCTTGGAACCGATACGGTCGAGCAATACGACACGCCTGAATACCGCGCCTCCTGCCTCGACATCGCGCAGCGCACCGCGGCTCAAACAGCGTCATACCACGAAGCCGGCTACGTCATCGTTTGCGTTTTGGGAGTCGAAGGAAGCCCCAGCTGCAGCGTTTCCCGTGCCCCGCGCCTCGTGGACCAGAACCAATCGCAACTCCAGCCTGGATCGGGCATCTTCGTGGAGGTGCTCAAGGATCAGTTCAGGGTTGCCGGCCTCCGCATCCCCTTCCTGGGCATTCCCGAATCAGAAGAAGTAGGCAGCCTGCGCTCAGCCATGGCACGACTCCGCAGCATGCTCACCCAACCATGATCGCGCTTGGCCTCAACTTTGAAGCGCGACACGCGCCGGATAGACTCACAACGAAGTGAAGACAAATATGGAACCTCGTGAAGTCATTGCTGCGTGGGTCGAGGCCTTCAACAAAGCAGATACCGGAGCCCTTGCGAGCCTTTATTCCGCGGACGCTGTGAACCATCAGGTACCTGAGGAACCGGTTGTGGGCCGCCAAGCAATCCGCAAGATGTTTGAATCGGAGTTCGCTGGAGCAGAGATGCTCTGCATCGTCGAGAACATTTTTCAAGACGGTGAGTGGGCTATTCTCGAGTGGAGAGACCCTCTCGGTCTGCGGGGCTGCGGGTTCTTTCGGATCGAGGACGAAAAGATCGTCTTTCAACGTGGGTATTGGGACAAGCTCACATTCTTGAAACAGCATGGTCTCCCGGTCCCAGATTAAAAAGAGGTATGACCAATGGCAAAACATGCGAGCTTCGTCCCTGTTGCAGTGATGTTCTTCATTTTCGCGGCTGTCTTTTCAGTTGTGTTCTGGCCTGAGGTGCCCCTGGCGGCCAAGATCGCTTTCTTCGCAACCGGAATCGGGTGCGGCGTTGGAATCGGCAAATCCGTGAGCAGTCAAAGAAGGTCGTAGGGCAAGGCGATGATCGTCGACACCATCGTCGGCCTGACGTCAAAGGAGAAGCTCCCTTCGATATGAGTGCTGGAGAAGCTCGGCATGACTTTAGAGAAGATGATCTCGATGTCCGATGACGATCCGGGCACGGCGTGGTACTCGTAACCGACCTGGGACAAATCATGCGAAGTACGAAGCCTCAATGCATCCTCTTCGACTGGGGCGATACGGTCATGAAGAACTTCCCCGACTTCGAAGGACCAATGCACCTCTGGCCGCACGTCGAACCGGTCCCGGGCATTCGCACAGCCCTTCGGTCTTTGCAACCAACATCGATCCTCGCACTGGCCACGAATGCAGCCGATAGCGAGGAGGATGACATCCGAAAGGCCCTCGACCGCTGCGACCTTGGCGAGTTTTTTGAGGTGGTTTTCTGTTTCCGCAAGCTGGGGATTCGCAAACCCCACAAGGCTTTCTATGGTGCAGTCCTGGAAGGTCTCAGGCTTCCGGCACAATCAGTCTTCATGGTCGGCGACACTTTCGAGAGCGATGTACTAGCGGCCAATGCGGTCGGTATCGCGGCTGTCTGGTTCAACCCGAGCTCGGAGGAAACACATTCTGGACCGTTGCACAACACAGTTCGTGATCTCAATTCGGTTCCTCAGGCACTTCGGGCGCTCGGTGCGCTTTCCTGACCCCTGACAGTCGACAGCCGGATTCTTTCCCGGCCAATCGACCGCTTCATGCGACAATCAGTAGATGTTCAAAAACCCTGGTCGATTCATCGCCCTGGTCCGCCACGACGACGTAACCCTCTGCTTGTGCCGCTACGAAAAACAATGAACCACCGGATCGGCATCTTTTCGATCGCCGAATCCTGTGCCGACGAGCTGCTGTGGAATCGCCGGCCTTGGGCGACGTTGGATCACTTTCGCGGCTTGCCGATCGGGCCGATGGAGCTCGCCGACCTCGCCGCCCTGCTCGGTATCGGGAACTACGAAAGGTTGATCGGCGGGTTTTCACTGCTCGCAGGCGAGAGCCAGGACATGCCTTGGGTGATCAGTTTGCCGCTCGACCTCGTCGAGGCTGTGTCGTCGCTGAACGACCACGACATCGCGGCCGCGGCTCGTCTGTGGGCACTTCGCGGCGACATGACCAGCCGGTTCACCAACACCGATCTCGAGCAGTACCTCAAGGGCGCCGGCCTTTTTCTGAGCAGTTGCCCAGGACCACACGTGCTGCTGGTCACCGCA
Organism: uncultured Thermoanaerobaculia bacterium; assembly: GCA_964497785.1. Taxonomy (GTDB): domain Bacteria; phylum Acidobacteriota; class Thermoanaerobaculia; order Thermoanaerobaculales; family Sulfomarinibacteraceae; genus CAZCEX01. The sequence goes on from CAZCEX010000333.1 coordinate 2,413, forward strand.
CCTGAAACACGGGACACCAATGGTTGGACCTCAGACGCGGATTCGGCGCCCCATCAGTAAAGAGATGTGCAGTGGGCTACGGTCTGATCCTCCTCATCGCGTCGATCACTTTGGTAGTCGGTTTTGTCTGCCTGACCGAAGCTCGCCCGGCCACCAAGGCCATCGCAGCAGTCGCGCTGCTCTTCTCACTGCTGGCGCCGCGCTATTGGCCCGTCCTCACGTCGGGTTGCATCGCCCTCCAGGCCACCCTCAGCATTGTCATCATCGTTGACCTCAAGCTCCAGGGATTCGTTCGGTAGGATCGCGCGAATCATCGGCTTGGAGAAGCGAGACGTTTGCCCCGAAAACGTCGCCAAAAAAGACCAAACCGATGCACGCTCCGAGTACGATAGGGCCATGGACTTCCTGATCCGCGATGTGCTGGAGAGCGACCTGCAGGCCGTGACCGAGGTTTACAACTATCTCGTCACACAACGACGGCAGCGTACGGTTCCACCAAAGACACGGTTTCGTGGAATGCGGTCGTTTCCTTCGGGTCGGCGTCAAGTCCGGTCAACCGTTCGACATGATCTGGATGCAACGAATCGAAACCGACGTCGCTGTCGGCTGAGCGCAGGAGGTTCAATTGGCCACCATCGTAAAACGTAGGAATTCGGATGAGTGTTTCGTCCTGCTCGGCGCCGGCCTCGGCGCCTACTCAGGAGGCCGGGTCGAGTGGCTTTACGGCACCATCGACGCTGAAGACGACTCGACAGTGATCTCGGTGGTCGCGGTCTCGACCCCCTCAGGGGACATCCGCTGGATTCCCTCCGACGAGCTCACGGTCATCAGCGTCGACGGCCGTTCGCCGCAAGAGATCCTCTCGGGGGAAACTCCCGATTCCTGATCCGGAGTCGGCCACCGCGATCGATCGGATCTTGCGGGACCGAGGTGTCTTTGTCCTCGACGGTGGCCTCGCCACGGAGTTGGAGCAGCGCGGCCATGTGCTCGACACACCACTGTGGTCGGCTTCACTCCTGCGGGATGACCCCGAGGCGATTCGTGCGGTGCACCTCGCCTACCTCGATGCCGGCGCCGATTGCCTCATCACGGCGAGCTACCAGGCCAGCATCGAGGGCTTCTGCTCCCTCGGGCTCACAGCACACGAGGCCGAGGGCCTCATCCGGCGTTCGGTAGACCTCGCCCGCGAGGCGGCGGCAGAAGCTCCCGAAAAACCGCTGGTCGCAGCAAGCATCGGACCCTACGGCGCCTACCTCGCCGACGGCTCGGAGTACAGCGGACACTATCCGGTCGGCGAAACCGAGCTGCGCAACTTTCACGAGCCCCGGTGGCACATCCTCGTCGACTGTAGGCCCGACCTGTTGGCCTGCGAGACGATCCCCTCTTTCTCGGAGGCGATCGTCCTTCGAGACCTGCTCGAGCTCACGCCCGACATGCCCGCGTGGGTGAGCTTCGCCTGCCGAAACGGGCGGTGCATCAACGACGGCACCGACATTGCGGAGTGTGCCCGCCTCTTTGCTTCCTGTGCCCACGTGATGGCCGTCGGCATCAACTGCACGGCTCCCCAACACATCAAGTCGTTGATCGGACGCGTGCACGATGCCGTGCCCGACAAGGAGGTGGTCGTCTACCCGAACTCCGGCGAGATCTACGATCCGGTCAAAAAACGGTGGGCTGGCGTCTCCACCCCCCTGGAGTTCGGCGCTGCGGCACGAATATGGTTCGAACACGGCGCTCGGCTGATCGGTGGCTGCTGTCGCATCGGGCCGGACCACATCCGCACCATCCGACACACTCTTCCGAACATTCGGCCTGATTCAAACTGATATATTGGCGCAGGTCACTGCTCTGCAGGCAAGGGGGAAGCGCATGTTCACCACGGCGGACACCGAAGGCTACCGGGAGCTGCTCGAAGGCGTGAAGATGAGGACGCTCGTGCACGGCGACCGAACACTGCTTGCCGAGTTCAAGCTTGACAAGGGTGCTTCAATCCCGACACATCGCCATCCATACGAACAGACCGGTTACCTGGTGGCAGGCAGTCTCCGGTTCGTTGTCGAAGGCACGACCACGGTGGCCAGGCCAGGGGACAGCTGGAACCTGGCGGAGGATGTCGAGCACAGCGCAGATGTGCTCGAGGACTCTGTGGTTGTCGAAGTATTTTCACCGGTCCGCGAAGATTATCTGCCGTAGGAATTCAGCGGACCCGGGTTCAAGGGCACTGCTCCTTGCGTTGCAACACACCTGGGTGTAGAATCCAACGTCCTCGGCCGAGCTGCCGAGTGGAGGTGTGTCATGAAAAGTGGAATCCACCCCGAGTATCACGACGTCGAAGTTCGTTGCGCCTGCGGGAACAAGTTCAATACACGATCGACCCAGAAGGAGCTGCGGCTCGAGATCTGCAGCGCCTGCCACCCGTTTTACACCGGGAAGCAGAAGCTCGTCGATACCGCCGGAATGGTCGAGAAGTTCGAACGCCGGTACGGCAAGCAAGGCCGTTAGCGTACCTCGGCCGTCCATGAGGCGGCCACGGAGACCCGCGCCGGATGCGATCCGCGCGGGTTTTGTTGTTCTGGACCGTATCGATCCGGAAACCAACCCGGGAGGCGATGATGTTCGAACGCCTGCAAGAGACCCTCGACCGATTTGAAGACCTGAAGGCCCAACAGATCGACCCCGAGATCGCCGTCGACCCCAAGCAGAGTCGCGAGATCGCTCAGAAGCTCGCCGAGATGCGGCCGGTGGTGAAGGGTTTCAGGGAGCTCCAGGCGATCGACAGCGATCTCGAGGGGGCGCGTGAGGTGCTCGAGGAGACCGACGACCCCGAGATGTCGGAGATGGCACATACCGAGGTCCAGGAGCTCGAAACTCGCCGCGCAACGCTCGAAAAGGACCTCCAGGTCCTTCTCCTGCCCGAGGACCCGGATGACCGCCGCGGCGTGATCCTCGAGGTCCGAGCCGGGACCGGCGGCGAGGAGGCGGCCCTGTTCGCCTCGGAGCTGTTGCGCATGTATGGGCGTTATGCCGAGGCCCGAGGGTGGAAGAT
>CAZCEX010000334.1:0-1688 GCA_964497785.1 uncultured Thermoanaerobaculia bacterium
CAATAGACGCCTCGTTCTGGTGGTGCCGGTGACCCTGCTCCTGATCTTCGTGCTGCTCTACTCCAGCTTCAACTCGCTCAAGAGCACGGCGCTGATCCTGCTGAACATCCCGCTCGCACTCGTCGGTGGCGTCGCTGCTCTGTGGATCTCGGGACAGAATCTGTCGGTGCCGGCATCCGTGGGGTTCATCGCACTGTTCGGCATCGCGCTTGAAAACGGCATGGTTCTCGTGACCTACCTGAATCAGCTGGTTCGGCAGGGGGTCGCCATCGACGAGGCATCGGTGAGCGGGGCCATTTTGCGTCTCCGGCCGGTGCTCATGACGGCGATGACCACCGCTTTGGGTCTGATCCCATTGTTGTTGTCGAGTGGTACCGGCAGCGAGGTCCAGCGACCTCTCGCCACGGTTGTCATCGGAGGGCTGGTGACGTCGACGTGCTTGACCTTGCTCGTTCTGCCGGCGATTTACCGATGGTTCGCCGATCCCCGTTCGACTGAGGCGAAGCCCGCCCCCTAGGCCGGATCAAGGGTATCCCTACAAATCAGGTCGATGGTCGCCGCAGCGGCGTGAATATGAACCGCAAAGGTGCGAAGGACGCAAAGAAAACGCAAAGTGCTCGGCTCTGAAGCCGGTATGCTCACCCCGTCACGGACGACCATGCCGAGGTGTCCCCGGAATCGAAACCGTCGGAGAAGATCTCTCCGCCGGTGTTCACGGTCAGGGTGTGATCATCCTGCCCCTCACAGCCGGAGCTGTTGTCGACGGTCACGGTGTAGGTGGTTGTTACCTCCGGGCTGACCGTGATCTGCCGGGTGCTTTCGCCCCCAGGGCTCCACAGGTAGGCTGAGTACCCGGCGCCGGCGTCGAGGACTGCGCTCTGTCCGAGGTCGATCTGGTCAGGCCCGGTGATCGTCGGCGTTGGGTTCGGGTGAACCGTCACAGTGTGATTGTCGCTGCCCTCGCAGCTGTTGCTGTAGCTCACCGTGACACCGAATGTGGTCGTGCCGTGCAGTGAAGTGGTGATCTGCCGCGTGGTCTCGCCGCGCGGCGACCACAGGTAGCTTGAATAGCCGCCGCCGGCGTCGAGAGTGAAGACCTCGCCGTCACAGACGTCGGTTGGCCCGTCGATCGTCGGTATCGGCGCCTCCATGACCTCGACCCCGTGGCTGTCGGAGCCTTCGCAGCCGTCCCAGGTTGTTGCAGTGCAGGTGTACGTCGTCGATGACGTCGGGTTGATCTCGATGGCGCGGGTTCGTTCACCTCCGGGGCTCCACTCGTAGTCCTTGAACCCGGCGCCACAGTCGAGTTCGGCCGAGCTTCCGTTGCATAGAGCCTGGGGACCGACGATTGTCGGGTTCGCTGCCTCGAAGACATCGACCCTGTGGGAGTCTTCGCCTCGGCATCCGTCTGCGGTGATCACCTCGCAGGTGTACTCGGTCGTCACCGCCGGACTGATCTCGATGAAGCGGGTTTTTTCGCCACCGGGGCTCCACTGGTACTCACTGAACCCGGCGCCGCAGTCGAGCTCGGACGTGCGACCCGGACACAGAGCGTCGGGGCCGACAATTGCCGGCGACGCGGCCGGATACACGGTCACCGTGTGTTGGTCCCCACCGGTGCAGCCTTCAGCCGTCGTCACCTCGACCCTGTAGGTCGTGGTCGTGGCCGGGCTGACGGTGATTGTGCG
>CAZCEX010000334.1:1788-5443 GCA_964497785.1 uncultured Thermoanaerobaculia bacterium
TCGTCTGGCCACCGGGGATCCACAGGTAGGATGAGTATCCCGAGCCGGCATCGAGAACGGTCGCCGTGCCCGCGCATATGGTGCTCGCTCCGGTGATCGTCGGTGGGGTCTGGGTATCGCACGACGGTGTGCGTAGATCGGCCTCCTGCCAGCCGTTCCAGGGCATCGTCAGCCACGGGCCGTGCTGCAGGAAGGGGCTCGTTGCGGGGTGGTAGTGGATTCGGGAGCGCCAGTGGTAGGCGGTTCCCGCGGCCAGGCTGCCGACCTGCTCGCCGAGGGTCACCCCGGTGATGCCGGTGTCCGAGTAGCTCGAGCCGATCACCGTGCCGGCGCCGTCGAAGGACGTGCCAAGCGGCTTGACCTCGACCTCGAGGCGGCTTCGGGTGCGACCGAAGGGACTGCGGCCGAGCATCTTGACTCGCATCGAGTCGTCGGCAGTTGAGCCGAGGCGGGCGATGGGGGCGGAGTCGTCGCCCTGGCGTTGGCGGGGATGCTGGCCGAGGCCGGGGCCGTCGTTACCGTAGTAGAGCAGGGCCAAACCTTCGTCGGCCTGACCGTTGTCGTAGCGGTAGGCGCCGACCAGCACCTCGGCGTAGCCGTCGCCGTTGACGTCGCCGGCAGTGGCGAGCGCATATGCGAAGCCCGACTGGTCCTGGTTGCCCTCGGAGGTCCACGCGGCGCCCGAGCCGAGACCAGAGGAGGAACCCAGGTAGAGCGAGACCCGACCCTCGTTGAGCTGGGGGTTGTCGTACATGTGGGCGCCGACCAGCACATCAGCAAATCCGTCGCCGTTGACGTCGCCGGCGGTGGCCACGGCGCGCCCGTAGTTCGCAGAAGCCTGGTCGTTGTCGCCGGTCCACGCGGCAGTTGTATCGAGACCTGTCGCCGAGCCGTGGAAGACCCAGGCCTCACCTCCCCAGATTCCCGGGTCGTAGGACCGTGCGCCGACGATGACATCGCTGAATCCATCGCCGTTGACATCGCCTGCGGTGGCCGCTGACTCGCCGAGGTGTGCGCCGGCGAGGTCGGAGACGAACGTCCAGCTTGCAGTGGGTTCGAGACCGTCGCGGGAGCCCTTCCACACCGCGACCATACCCTCATTGATAGTCCCGGCAGCCCAGTCTGGAGCGCCGGCTATGACGTCGCTGAAGCCGTCGCCGTTGATATCGCCGGCGGTCCCGACCGTTGTGGCGAGCTTTGCCGAGGTCTGGTTGCTTTCTGCGGTCCAGTCAGGGCTCGAAGAAGGCCACGAGGCACTGCCGTGGTAGACGAAGGCGCGCCCCTCGTTGGTCTGGCCGCCGTCGTAGTCCGGTGCGCCGATGACGACGTCCGCAAAACCGTCACCGTTGACGTCACCCGCCGTGTCGACCGACATGCCGAGGTGTGCGCTGGCCTGATTGCTTTCGGCGAACCACGTTGGCGTTGTGCTCAACCCGGAGCCCGATCCAGGGAAGATCGCTGCGATGCCCTCGGCTGTTTCGCCGTTGGCCTGGTAGGGAATACCGACCACGACGTCGGCGTAGCCGTCGCCGTTGACGTCGCCCGCCGATGCCACCGAATAGCCGAGCTGGTACTCGGCAGCGGCGCCGTTCACGGACCACGCCGCGGTTGCGCTGAGGCCGACTGCCGATCCGTGGTACACGAGGGCGCGGCCGCTGTCGACTGCGCTGCCGTCGTAGCGGGGAGCACCGACGATCACGTCGGCGTAGCCGTCGCCGTTGACGTCCCCCGCGGTGGCCAGGGACCACCCGAGATAGGCGGTGTTCTGGTCGGCCTCCGCGCTCCAGCCGTGCGCGTCCCCGAGGCCGGCGGTCGAGCCGAGGTAGACCCAGGCCCGGCCCTTCCAGCCATCGTATCCCTGGCCGCCCACGATCAGATCGCCGATGCCGTCGCCGTTGACGTCGCCGGCCGACGCCAAAGCGCCTCCAAATTGCTCATTGCTGCCCGACCCTGAGTCGAACCAACCGGCCTCGGCCTTCAGCCCGCTTGGCGAGCCGTGAAATACAAAAACCTGGCCCTCGTTGTTGATCGCAACGTCGTAGTAGGGGCAGCCGATGGCGACGTCAGCGTAGCCATCGCCGTCGACATCACCCGCGGTTGCCACATGGGCGCCGCACATGGCGTGGCTCTGGTCGCCGTCATAGGTCCAGCTGGGCGTGGCGGCGAGGCCCGACGAGGAGCCATTGAAGATCAGTGCTCGTCCTTGATCGGTGCCATCGGTCTGGTAGGCCGATGCGCCGACGACGATGTCGGCGTAACCGTCGCCGTTGACATCGCCTGCGGTCGAGACCGAGGTGCCGAGATAGCTGTCGATCTGGTCGCCGTCGTAGGTCCAGGATGGAGTGGATGGTACTCCTGATGCCGACCCGTGGTAGACGAAGACCCGGCCCTCTCGGTACTGGTCGTCGGTGAAGCGATAGGCGCCGATGATGATGTCGGCGAAGCCGTCGCCGTTGACGTCGCCGGCCGTGCCGAGGCTATCGCCAAAGAAAGCATCGGCGACGTTCGGCTCGAGTGTCTGCGCCGGGCTCGCAGCGAGCCCGCCCCCCGAGCCGTGGAAGACCCAGACGAATCCTTCATCCACCTCCGGGTTGTCGTAGCGTCGGGAGCCGACGACGACGTCGGCGTAGCCGTCACCATTGATGTCACCGGCGCAGGCGACTCGCCCGAGAACGGCCTCGGCCTGGTTGCTTTCGAAGGTCCACGCTGGGTCCGCAGCCAGGCCCGCAGCCGATCCGAGGTAGAGGTATGCGGCGCCTTCGTTGAACTCGGGGTTTGTGCGTCCCGAGGCGGAGATGATCACGTCGGCGTAGCCGTCGCCGTTGACGTCGCCCGCTGTTGTTGCCCGGACGCCGAAAGTGAGGTTGGCGACGTTGAGTTCCTCGATCCACGACGCTGTGCTCTCGGGGCCGCTCGCCGAGCCGCGGTAGAGGTAGACTCGACCTTCGTTGCTTTGCCCGTTGTCGAATCCGGATGCGCCGACCAGGATGTCGGCGTAGCCGTCGCCGTTGACGTCACCTGCAGTGGCTACCGCTCCGGCGAAGCTGCCATAGGTCTGGGTTCCGTCCGCCGTCCAGGACGGCATCGTCAGCAAGGGATCGATGGTCACCGGATACACGGCGCCACGGTCGTCAACCACGAGCCTCAGCTCATGGCCGTGGACATCGAGCCAGCATTCAAGGTCGGCGCCGACGGCGTCGTAGGCGGCGAGGTGTGAGTAACGAAGTACGGTCACTCCGTCGGTGGTTTTCAGGTCGGCGCCGTGTAGATCGCCGTGCAGCGTGATCAAGAGTCTATCGCTCTGGTGACCAGCCACGACCAGCGGCCCGTCTCCGTCCGGTGGTTGATGGATCGTGAACCCCTGCTCGAGCCCGTTCTTCCGGTTGACGTACCACTCGTCGATGTCCCCGCGGAGCAGCTCGATACGGTCTTCTTCGGCGCGCACCATCGCCGCGGGTTGCTCGATTCGTGTTTCTCTTCGCCCCCACCACTCGAGGTGCCAGGCCCATCCCCATTCGAGATCGCCGTCGATCCGGTCCTCGACACGGATGCCTGTGTGATCGACGGCGGTGCGCAGGCCATGGGCGCGGTTGGGCGCCGACCACGATCCGTCCGGCTGCGGTGAAAACTTGTACTCGTCAGCCGCTATCTTGAG
>CAZCEX010000335.1:0-5437 GCA_964497785.1 uncultured Thermoanaerobaculia bacterium
CGGCCGTCGACCGCCCCAAGGTGTACGAGAGGATGATCTCCGAGCGTAGGAGGATTGCCGAGCAGTATCGATCCGAAGGCGCCGGCGAGGCCGCGCGAATCATAGGAGCCAAGGAGCGGGAGCTCAAGTCGATCACCTCGGACGCCTACCGCCAGGCCAAGGAGATCGAAGGGCGTGCAGACGCCGAGGCGGCCGACATCTTCGCGAAGGCCTACAGCAAGGATGCCGATTTCTATCGCTTCCTGCAGACGATGGAGGTCTACCGGACGACGTTCGACAAGGACACGATATTGATGCTGGGATCGGACGGGGAGTTCTTGCGTTATCTCGAGCGCGCGAAGTAAGAGACCTGCGTCCTGATGAGCAAATGAAGGAACAGAGGCATGGAATCATGCCTCTGTTCTGCTTCAGCCTCAGGGCCTCTGTCCCTTCATTTGTTATCCGCGGGACGACGCTCTGAAAGCTTGACAATAACCTTCTTGAGGTCCTGCCAGACCTTGGGTTTGTCGCTGGGCTTTCTCAGAAGATAGGCTGGATGGTAGGTTGCAAGGAGTGGAACACCTTTGTATGCCGTCCAGCGCCCTCTGAGAGCGCCCAGAGGCTTGTCGGCGCCAGTGAGGCGTCGTGCGGCGATCCGGCCCAATGCGACGATGACCTCCGGCTGAACGAGCTCGATCTGGCGATCGAGAAAACGAGCGCAGGCGGCCATTTCTTCAGGCTGTGGGTCGCGATTGCGGGGGGGACGGCACTTGACGACGTTTGCGATATAAATCTGAGATCGTTCGAAGCCAAGCGCAAAGATCATCCCGTCGAGAAGCTTACCTGCCTGGCCGACGAATGGCCGCCCGGTTCGATCTTCCTCGGCGCCCGGACCCTCTCCGATAAACATCACCCGAGCGCCGATCGACCCCTCGCCAAATACCGCTTTCTTCCGGCGTTTCGCCAGCTCACATCGGTCGCACCCCGAAACGGCGCTGGCAAGCTCCTTGAGATTGGTAGGCAATCCCGTTTCACCGCAATCTGTGACCGGGAGGCCAGGAAGCTCAGGCGGATCGTTCCAGCCGAGATCCCGGCAGTAACGGAGAAGCTCAGTCCTCCTCATCCACCTTCTGGGCGCCGTCTGCTTCGAGATCCACCGGCTCGGCTTCAACCTTTTCCTGTTCGTCTTCTTTGTCGTCTGCAGCCGCACCCTCGGCCTCTGCCTCGGCGGGTTTCGCACCCATCAGGCCCAGCAACTGCTGCAAGCGGAGCAACTCGTCGTCCCGTTCCTCGTCCACAGGGGCCGCTTCGACGGGAGCTGCCGCAGTCGGCAAGACATCCCGGACGGGCTCCTCGGTGGGAGTCTGCTCGTCAGAGGACGACATCTCCGCTCTGAACTGCTCGACCATGGCCTGCCTCTGAGCGTCCAACTCCTCTTGTGTCAAGACACGCCATTCGACGCATCCGGCATCCACATCGTCGCGCGCCTGAAGGGTCGGCTTGCTCGCCCGGCTCTCGGCTCGGGGCTTGGCCCCGGTGATAATTTGCTGGGCACGTTGGGAGACAACCTCGACGTACCGGAAGATGGAATCGAAACCCTCTGGAATCTGGATCATATGGGACTGTCCTCTTCGAGATGGTGCCTGAAGCTTTCCCTGATGTGATCCAGGTGGGGCTTCATGCGTTCAGATCTATGGTGTTCCGCAAGGCAGATTCCGGTCAGAGTATCCACCGCCAACTGCAAGCGGTCGTTGATAATAGCATAGTCGAACTCACCGGCGCCCGCAAACTCTCGTTGGGCCACCTGGAGACGCCTTCGGATGGCTTCGGGAGGGTCCTGCCGACGTTGCATGAGACGCTCTTTGAGCACCCCGAACGACGGTGGATAGATGAAGATCTTGATGACCTCGGGGATCAAGGTCTTGACCTGGTTGGCCCCCTGAACCTCGATGTCGAGGAATACGTCCCGGCCGGCCTCGAGACGGCCTTCGACCTCGACGCGGGCGGTGCCGTACGAGAAACCCGCATACTCCGCCCACTCGAGAAAATCTCCGCTGTCGGCCATGGCCTCGAATGTCTGCTGATCGACGAAGTGGTAATCCTCGCCGTGCACTTCAGCCGGCCGCGGGGATCTCGTCGTGTGGGAGATCGAAAAGTGGCTCGCCACCCCGTAGGAGGAGAGGCGCTTCATGGCTTCTTTGATCAGAGTCGTCTTGCCTCCGCCCGAGGGTGAAGAAACGATGAACAGCAGGCCGCGTGATTCCGACATGGCGACTTATGCTAACAGGTCAGGATCTGGTTGTCGCAACAGCGATCGGATGTGATCTCACAACTCCCAGTTGACCGCTGTGCCTTCCGGGAAAGAGGTCACGACCCTGAGCCGCCCACTGTTGATGAGGCCGGCCGGGCCGTCCTTCAGAAGCTCCGGGAGCCCCTTGCTCGGTGTCGAGGCGTCGCCGACGATGCCGACCCATTCGCCTCGGCCGGTATTCCTGGCGCCGACGAGAGCGGCCTCCGCCAGACCGACGACGTCCTCCCAGCTCAGCGCCTCTGGATCATGCGTGAGCAAGGGGTGCCCGGCGAACCCGACCGAACACGTCGTCGACAGCTCGAGCCCGCCCCCGGGCCGGAACACGTGTGACGCAACCGCGTCTCGCAGTCGTTCTGCAAGCTCCTTGGCCGAACCTCGGTCGGCGCCGGCGCGAGCTACCAGAAACTCACCCTCGCCCCAGCGCGCCAGCACATCGTTGGTCCGCGAGGTCGCTCGCAATACGTCGGCGAGCTCCTGAAGCACTCTTTCGCCAACCTCCTTGCCCAGCGCCGCATTCGCCTCGCCAAAGCTGTCGAGATCAAGCATGAAGACGAGAAGGTCGGCGTTTTCCGGTCGGTTGGTCGTTGTTCCTTTGTTCCAGGCCACCCAGGTTCGCAATGCCTGGGCGCCGAGCCCTGCCAAGACCTGCCCGACATGGCTCCGGCTCCAGAGCCCGGTCACGGGATCTGTGAGGCGGAGCTCCTCGATGGTTGTTCGTTGTGCCTCGAGCTGCGTACTCGCATTCTCCAGGGCCTCGGTCTGAGCCCCGAGTTGGTCCGCAAGCCCTCGAAAAGTGCTCTCCATCTCCGCCATGCCTTCCTCGAGACGCCTGTGAGCCTTGTGGTAGCGCCATCCGAGAAACACAGCGGCAAGGACAGCAACTCCAGCAACCGCCCACGCCGGATCCATAAGACTCCCCCGACCGCCGTCGGCCGCAAAAACAGCGCTCGGTGCGGCAACCACTACGGCAACTGCCCACAAGATGATCGACGCACCACGAAGAGCCATTAACATGTCCTCCGGGATCATGATTCTCGCATTGTACCGCAGTACTGGCTTGGACCTCATTCCCACCGCACGAGCTGCGTTCAATGCATAGCGGCGCGGGCGACAGGCTTCCTCTGCGGCGAGGGTGTGGACCTCCGCTCGTTGCTGCGCGCTCGGCTTTTCCGTTCGGCAGCATAAGCAGCAATCTCGGCGACACCTGCTATGGCCCGGTCGATATCATCGGAGGTCGTGAACGCACCAACGGAAAACCGCACCGTTCCCCCTGAGTCCGCAGTCCCGATTCCTTCGTGGACCAAGGGTGCACAATGGAGGCCGGTCCGGGTGATCACGTCGTGCTCGACATCGAGCATGATTCCGACCTGCTCGGCCGGGAGTCCGTCGATATTGAAGACGAATACGGGGAGATGATCACGGTCCATGTCGTCGCAGTACAACGTCACTTCCTCGATCTCAGCGAGAGCATCGCGCAGCCGCCTCGCGTGCACCATCTCGTGTTCATACACGGCCGCCGGACCACCGTTGTCGCTGATCCACCGTTGCCCCGCGAGGAGCCCGGCGATTCCCATCGTATTCAGAGTCCCGAACTCCATTCTCCAGGGATAGGCGTCGGGTTGGCGTTTGAGGGCACTCATGACCCCGGTCCCGCCTGACCGACAGGGTCTGATGTCGACGTGCTCGGCGATGTACATGCCACCGGTACCGGTCGGGCCGAAAAGAGACTTGTGGCCGGTGAAACAAACAACGTCGAGGTTCATGGCCGCCATGTCGATGTCGACCAACCCCGCGGTCTGGGCAGCATCGATGGCGAACAGGACACCCGCTTGCCGACACGCGGCGCCGATCTCGGCAACCGCCTGCACTGTCCCGATCACATTCGACCCGTGATTTACGACGACCAGCTTCGTATTCGGCCGAATCTTGCTCGCGATTTCGGCTGGATCGACAAAGCCGCTCTCGTCGAACTCAACAAAATCGACCTCACCCCCGAGCTCGCGATGATGGTACATGGGACGAAGAACGGAGTTGTGCTCAAGACAGGTCGTGATCGCGTGATCCCCCGGCCCGAGCACGCTTCCGATCAACAGATTGAGGGCATCCGTGACGTTGTAACCGAAGACCAGCCGGTTCGGGTCGGTACCGCCAAAGAGCTCTGTCAAAGCCTTGCGGGCGCCGGCGATGACCTCCTCCGCCTCCAATGCCAGATCGAAGCCGGTTCGCCCCGGGTTGACACCACGGACCCTGTAGAAATCGGTCATGTAGTCAATGACCTCGGAGGGTTTTGGAAAGGTCGTGGCAGCATTGTCGAGATACGCAAATTCGTTCACGGTGCACCTCATTCCAGGGGGAGATTCAGTCTTTCTCTGACAAGGGCGCGCAAGATCCTCTCGCGCGAGCTTTCGATCTGCTCGCGGACACAACTGCCGGCCGCTTCACCGTTCCCGGTTTCCAGCAGGGTCACGAGGTGCTCGTGCTCATCCCGCATCTCTGATGCGAAATCGCCGAGGTCAAGACCAAGGAAGAAAAAACGCTGCATCGCTCCGAGGAGATCGTGGAGCATGCCGACGAGCCGCTCGTTGCCACACAGGCTTGCGACCTGGATGTGGAAATCGAGATTGCGTTCGAGAAAATCAATATAGGAGGACCAGTCATCGTAGGTGTACTCGGTGTCAGCGAGCTCATGGAGATGGGCGATCTGGTCAGGAGTCACCTTCAGGCTGGCCACGGTCACAGCATGGCACTCGAGAACCATTCGGACCTCGAACGAGTCGGTGATGTCCTTCACGGATATCTGGTTGACGAAGTACCCCTTGTAGGGGATGGCAGTCAGCAACCCCTCTTGCTGGAGGCGGCGACAGGCTTCCCTCACCGGTACCCGGCTCGATCCGTAGGTCGATGCGAGGTTGTTCTCGGTCAGCGAGGCTCCAGGACTGTGCTCGAGGGTGATGATGTCCCGCTTGAGCGCCCGGTAAACCTCCTCCGCGACGGTCAGGCGGGGGGCAGAACTCGGGGGGGCGGCGTGTATCATGCGGCTATTGTATACAACTATTATACGGATTCAAGTCCCGATTCTCGAGAAAAGTGCAGGCTAGGAGGGTGTACCGAATAGAGGGTGGATGGATTTCGGAGGGTCGTTTGAGG
>CAZCEX010000336.1:0-5416 GCA_964497785.1 uncultured Thermoanaerobaculia bacterium
CATCGGACGGACCTATCGTGTAAACTCGTGATGGTGTCTCACGTCGAACGAAATGAAGATATTATCCGCATCATCAGCGCTCGACCAGCCACACGGACCGAGAGACGCAGATATGAAGAAACCTGACGACGAACTCCTGCCGGAATACGACTTCACAAACGGTGTACGGGGAAAGTACGCAAAGCGCTTTGCAGAAGGCAGTAACGTTGTGGTCCTCGAACCTGATGTGGCGTCTCGGTTTCCCGACTCAAAAGCCGTGAACGAAGCTTTGCGTCGGCTTTGCGATCTGGAGTCTGCTCAGGCGGGTTAGGTCTACCGTGGAAGTGAATGGACTCCATTATTATCTGCAGTTCCCATGCCTAACGAAATAGCGGTGATGTCGCGCGGCGGAGCCGTGACATCACCGCGTGTTGGACGCACTCCGCCTGGTTGGCGTTGAAGGTCTGAAGCCGCTTGGGGATTCAAGCGAAGCGCAGGCGCCTTGGGTAAGGAGTACGGCCCCCCAGAGACGGAAGCCAGGAAGAAATCGTCGTTGAAATCGCCGCAGACATTGATGAGTCATCCAGCAACCGGGACACCAGAGCCCCACCGCGAGCCTTCGCGGGTCGAGACAACCGAGGATTTTTGAATACCTAGGAGGAATCTAATGGCCCTTGACGACCTCGTCCAAGTTCTCCAACACTCGAGCTTTTTGTCCGCCGTTCTGGCTGGTTTTGCTATAACGCTCTTTATCGGACTTTTGACTGCGGCCCCTGAACGTCGAGTCGCTACGTATGCCGCTGGGTCGGCGTTGGTCGCTGGCGCCCTTCTCTGTGTGGCGGCATTCTCAGGAATCAGCGGTGTAATCGGTGCAATACTCGAACCTGCATCAGCGGCAGGCCCGGCATATCAGTCCACGATCATGGGTGCCTTTCGGTGGAACGAGATTTCGTTCCTTTCGGGAATGACGGCATTCATGGTCAGCCTCGGCTTCAGCGGATGGATTCGTTCGACTCGGTTCGGCATATTTTCGTCATCCGTCGCCGCGATCACGATCCTTGCAACGGCGTACTTCCTATTTTCTGTTGTCGGGGCATATTGAGCCGGACTAAAGAAAACGCCTTCCGACAATGGGGGCACCAAGGCAAAGGCCGGATCGAAGGCCTCGCCTTGGGCGAGGCTGTCTTTGCTCGCTCGGGGGATCGAGATCTGATTGTTCCGCTCGTGGACCAAGATTGGTCCCCTGAGGTCTTGGCTTTGGGCGAACGGGTCGCCTACCTCTGGTGTCCGGAGGGAGTCCTGGCAAGTAGTTTGTCGAAGGCGGTGGGTCGGGCGGCCGGTGATGCAATTACCACTCGCAACTGGTCAACCATCATGAAAATTGACGCGATTGTCCGGGATCAGCAATAGCGGCGGACCGGATGGCCCACATACCTCAGCGTCAGGTCACAACAACGGCGTTCATTTGTACGAAAGGTTGTACCGTTGGTGGTACACTAGACTGGCAAAAAGGAGGCAGATATGAAACGCATCCCTGACATCGTGCCGGTTTCTGATTTTCGTCAAGGAGCAGCCGCTCTCCTTCGCCGAGTCCGTGAATCCAGAGAGCCCGTGGTGGTTACACAGCGCGGCCGTGCCGCAGCGGTTTTGCTGAGCGTCGAAGAATACGAGCGTCGTGAGCACGACTTTGAGATACTTCGTCTCTTGGCTCAAGGTGAGCGCGAAATCGCTGCCGGTGAGGGATACACGCTGTCGGAGGTCATGGCAGAGGCAGATGAGGCTCTCAAGGATGATTCCCAGTGAACGCAAAGCCTGCCGTGAAATTCACCCCCACCGCGCGGGAGCAATTTCTTAAGGCACTGTCTTACATACGCCGTGACAAACCCTCGGCTGCGAAGAGCTTTCGAGATAAGACCGAGGCATCTCTGTCGCGGCTGCCGGATTTCCCAGATTCAGGCCGGAAGATTCCAGAGTTTCCAGGGCTAGCCTTTCGTGAGGTTGTTGTGACCCCATACCGGTTTTTCTATCGGCCAGGAGAGAGGACGATCTGGATCGTTGCCGTTTGGCATTCATCTCAACTGCCGAGGAACCCAAAGTGAGTCGAGACCTGTTGATGAGGACCTATCACGTACGGTTCTGAGGGGAAAAAAGGGGCCGCAAGGCCCCTGACCTACCCGGCAAGGCCCAGTCGTGTAGACTGGCTCACCATGTCCAGATCTCGAAGAAGCACCCCAATCGCTGGAAACACTTGCGCGTCCAGTGAGAAGTCCGACAAGCGGGTTGCGAATCGCCGAGACAGGCGCGTCAATCGCGAGATCTTGAACGGGTCACACGACGACAGCTCGCTGAAAGATCGTAGGGCTACCGGAGACCCCTGGGTGATGTCGAAGGATGGGAAACAGTTTGTTGATCCCAGAGAACACCCCAATGTCATGAGAAAGTAGAGCCCACAGACAGAGCAGGAGTCGACAGCTTTTATGCGGCTGCGATCGCTGCGGGCGGCACGGACAACGGCGAACCGGGTCTGCGCACCGGCTACCACCCGAACTACTATGGCGCTTTCGTACTCGACCCTGATGGCAACAACATCGAGGCGGTCTGTCACAAGCCGGAGTAGGCAACATTCGATCCTAGGACATCGAACGTAGTGGGGAGAGCGAGCATGAAGATCAAGACTCTGAAGGGATCATGTCTTTGCGCCGAAGTGGCCTACGAGGTCGATCCGCCGTTCCTGTTCTTCCAGTACTGCCACTGCACCCGGTGTCAGAAGAACTCCGGGTCCGCTCACGCGGCAAACCTCTTCCTGAAGCTGAGCCAGTTCCGCTGGACGCAGGGCGAAGAGCTGGTCAACCGGTTCGAGCTGCCGAGTGCCGAGTATTACTGCACCGGTTTCTGCTCAAAATGCGGTTCGACGATGCCCTGGGTCACCAGAAACGGGAAGTACATGCTCGTTCCGGCCGGTACGCTCGACGACGACCCGGGGTGTAAACCCGAACGCAATATCTACTGGGACTACCGTGCGCCGTGGTACGTGAACATCGACGAACTCCCGTTGTTCGACGAGGGGCACTGATAAGAAGTGTACCGAGGATAAGATATCCTCCCGTCATGGAGGCGCTCATGACACTCGCTCGCACCATAATCTCGACTAACAAGGCCCCGGCGGCCGTAGGACCCTACTCGCAGGCCGTTCGATGTGGCGATCTGATCTATTCGGCCGGCCAAATCCCCCTCGACCCGGCCACAGGAACCATGGTGGAAGGAGATATCGAGGCTCAGACCGAGCAGGTCCTTTGCAATCTGAGAGCCGTGCTCGAAGCCGCCGGCTCCGACCTCGCACACGTCGTAAAGATGACCGTCTTCCTGACCGATTTCTCAGACTTTATGCGCATGAACGGCGTGTATGCGACGTTCTTCGAAAACGACCCACCGGCTCGATCGGCGGTGGGCGTGGCAGCATTGCCACTCGGCGCCTCGGTCGAGATGGAAGCGGTGGCGATCGTCAAGTGAGAAAATTCCTCCGATTCCCCAGGGGTTCAGTCCTAGGAGGGTGTTTGAGCACGGCTCTCATCGCCGGTTGCTCACCTCCCCCACCACAACCTACGACGCTCGAAGGGCCACCGAAATCGGTCATCCTCCTGGTCGTCGATACGTTGCCCTCCCAGACCCTTGGCTGCTACGGCAATACCAGGGACACCTCACCGGTCATCGACGCCCTGGCCAGCCGAGGCGCTCTTTTCGAACGAGTCTATGCGCCTTCGAACTGGACGGTCCCGGCGACTGCGTCCTTACTCACTTCGCTCTACCCTTCGGAGCACGGCGCCGGTTTCACCGGCGAGATGCGCCACCTGAGCGGAAAAAACCCACCCAACCGACTCGGCAAGTCCGCCCAGACCATCGCCGAGCTGACGGCTGAACATGGCCTGCGCACGGCTCTGTTTTCGGCCAACCCCTACCTGACGGCCGGCATGGAGCAGGGCTACGAGGTCAGCGAAGTCGAACGGTTGCCGGCCAATGAACTCAGCGACCTCGCGATCGACTGGATCCGCAGCCTCGAAACCAATAGCTTCTTCCTCCACCTCCAGTACATGGACCTCCACATTCCTGTCGAACCACCGGCAGAGTTCGGCTCGCTGTATGCACCGGACGGCGCCGATATGGCCGACCCGGCGCTCAAGAACTGGAGGTTCGGTCGCGGGAAGGACGCTACTGGCCCGGTCTTCGAAGACTATCGCCGACGCAGAATCGCGCTGCACGACGGCGCCATGCGATACATTGACACCGAGATCGGGCGTCTCCTTGAGGTCCTCGACGAGCGCGGGTGGTTGGCCGATACGGTCGTCGCCATCACCTCGGATCACGGTGAGGAGTTCTGGCAGCACGTTCGAGAAGGCTACGCGCTCGGCGGTGACCCTCGCGACATGTATGGCATCGGTCACGGCCACGCGATGTTCGACGAGACCGTGCGCGTTCCGCTGGTGCTGTCGGGACCGGGGATCCCACCCGGCTTGCGGTCAGGGGCGCTCGTCAGCCTCGTCGACGTGGCGCCTACCCTGCTCGACATCCTGGGTTTCGAGATCCCTCAACAGATGAAGGGACATTCGCTCCGCCCGCTCCTCGGAAGCAATGGGCGGCCCGTCTGGGAAACGCGAGCGCTGCTCGTCGAGTCACCATCCTACGGTCCGGACAGCATTGCGATCGTACGCGATCACCACAAGCTCATCGTTCGTTCGGACGGCCATGAGCTCTTCTTCGACCTGGTAGCCGACCCCCTGGAGCGCAACAACCTGGTCACCGACGATCCGAGGTCTGCAGACGCGCTGCGGCAGTTGATGACAAAGATGGTCTCGGAGATGGTTGCAAAGACTGATGGGGAGCATTTCGTGATGGACGAAGATACGGAAGATCAGTTACGGGCTCTCGGGTATGTCGAGTAAGCCGGTTCGGTTGTGCCGACGCATCCGGCCTTGCTCCGCAGTGGCCCTGCTCGTCGGCCTGGCGGTGGCGATCGGAGCCTGCCGAGTCACCCCGCCAAAGGGACCTCTACACACGGTGGTTGCGGCTCGCCTCATCCCCGACGCATCACTTGACATCTTCAAACCACACCTGATCGCCGACACAGTTGTGGCCGAGGAGTTTCTCTTCGACAGCAAAACGATCAAAAACTTCTGGCAGCTCACGAAGATGGAGGTCGTCCGCGTCGATTCTCCCGGGAACGGAATCGTCGTTCGCGCTGCAGGTCAAAACGCCCACCTCACCGCCGACCTCGAACTCGAGGCCGAGCACGTCCCCATCATCGAGGTCGACGGCGACGCCATGGTCGGCAAGACTGTTCTCTACTGGGCCGGGCCCGGGAAAGACTTCAGCAGCGAACGCAGCATCGTCTCGGAGGAGAGCGATCCGGAGAAACCGCTGATTTTCTTCACCGCGGCACATC
>CAZCEX010000337.1:0-5410 GCA_964497785.1 uncultured Thermoanaerobaculia bacterium
AAGAACGTCAAGCGCTATCGGACACTGGACCCGAGCCCGAGCCCGAGCCCGAGCCCGTTATCGTTGTCGTTACCGGTTTTCGGCATTCGACAACGGTAACGACAACGGGCTCGGGCTCGGGGACAACTCACCGATCGAAACCTCAGCTCAACTCTCTCGTTTGAAGCATTGCGTAACGTCGCGAGTGTACCTGCCTCGAATTTTCGAAGGAGTCTGGGGGTAAGTGGCTAGCCAGGAGCCGCCAATTCTATGCACTATACCCTCCTAGCCCCGGGCGAGTTCCCTGCCATGAAGTCTTATAGGAACCGGCTACCAGTCGACAGTCAGGCCCAGATACGCGCTGCGGGTTGCAGACGGAATCCACGTCGGTTCGGGACCCCAGACATAGCCGAAGGTCGTATATAGCCTATCGAGCACGTTGTTGACTCTGAGGTCCAGAGTAGCGGCCTTCGCCCCGACAAGGCCCGCCGTGTGCGGACCGACCGAGAGCTTGACGGCGATGCCCACGGTCGTGAAAGCGTCGTTGACCCGGTGGATGTAGGCCGGGTCCTCGCGCACCCCAGGGTCCTTGCGCATGTCTTCGGTATTGTCGAGATAGAACTGGCCGACGTACCTGCCAGTGACCAGTAGGTCTACCGGTCCCCAACCACCTGTCAGCTCGAGCGCTGCCATCATCTCGGGAACCCCGGCGATCCGGTTTCCCGAGTAGTCGATCTCGTTCCCGTCCCATCCGTGCTCGACGAAATTATCGAATACGGCGTGATTGTACGACGCGGTGAGGCGACCGCCCAGTCTGGGTTTGGGAGTCCAGGCCATCTCCAATTCGACGCCCCGGTTGGTCGTCTGTGCGCCGTTGGCGGTGATTGGAAGGCCGTCGCTGTCGAGTCCTCCGGCCCAGACGATCGCGTTGTCGAAGTCGAGGTAGAAGAAGTTCATCTGGGCATAACCGGTTGCCCAGGTGTGTTGGGCGCCGAGTTCGAAGTCAGCCAGGTCTTCGGGTTCGAGCTCATTCGGCTGATCGCCGAACCAGTAATCCTGGGGATCGTAGATGTCGCGGAATGCCGGCTCACGACCACCCTTGGAGACGTTTGCATACAGCCACCAGGAATCGTTCGGTTTCAAGGTGACCCCCAGCCGTGGAAGCAGATAGTCGAAGGTCTCGGTGAACTCGACGTCGTTGCGCTGATCGGAGTGCATCTCGTATTGGTGCCAGGTCCAGGTCAGGCCGCCGGACAGGGACCACTTCGAACTCAGGCGCCAGGACTCCTGAGCGAAGGGCTGCAGAGTCTGCTTGTCGACCCTGTAGTCATAGTAGGGTTGGTTCGGGGGCGTCCCGGGAGGGTAATACTCGGCCCAGACCGTTCGACCCGAGTGGTGGGCCTTGTGCAGTCGAAGGGCGAGGCCGGACTGGAGTGTCCCTCGATCCTCAGCGTGCGTCCAGGTCACTGTCGGTACCCAACCTGCGTCCCACTCGTCAACCTCCCGACGTCGGATGAGGTCTGTGGAATCGATGATCTCGCCGCCGGGGCCGGGCCACGGTTCGAGATCGTACTCGGGCATCCATCGGTCGGACTTGTACTGCTCGTAGTAGCCGTCGCCTTCGAAGTAGTAGAGGGTGTTGTCTACCGTAACGGTGGGCGACGCCTGCCAGCTATTGAGAAGTTGGAAATGGGGCTGAGTGAAGGTGTCGATTTCTCCGGGGTAGGCCAGTGGGTTGTAGCGTCTGTCGTGCCTTTTGTCCCCGGTTACTTCGCCATCGAGGTACTTTTTCGTGATTCCTTCGTAGGCGAGGTGAGTCGTCTCCGGTCCCCCGAAGAGCACCAGTCGGGTTGTATTCGAGCGACCAAAATGTTCGACAGTTGCGTAGTAGTTCCAGGCCTCGAGCCAGCTGAGCTGGCGGTAACCATCGGACTCGACCCTCGAGTAGCGCACGGTCGTTGCCCACGTGTCGTCGATGATCCCGCTGTCGAACTCGACGTTGAACCGCTGAGTTCCCCAGGATCCGCCGGCCAATGCAACGCGGAGTCGTGGCTCGGTGCGAGGGGTGCGTGTTCGAAGATCGACGGCGCCGCCAATGGCCGACCCACCATAGAGGTTCGTTCCGACGCCGCGTTGCACCTGAATGTCCCCGGTCGTATTCAAAAAATCCGCGAGATCGACGAAGTACACGGCGTGACTTTCGGCGTCGTTGAGAGGAACGCCGTTGAGACTGACGGAGGTTCGTCGCATGTCGAAGCCGCGTAGGAAGAAATAGGAGTAGCCCATGCCCTGGCCGTTGTCGTTGTAGGCGTAAAAGCTCGGGACCTTTTGCAGCAGGAGAGGGACGTCCTGACCCCAGTTGTTGCGCTCGATGTCTTCCCTTGTGACGTTGGTGACGGTGACCGGAGTCTCACCGACAGTGGCCCGGTTCTTGGTCACAACAACCTCACCCTGGAAGAGTTGCGAGGGGGACAGAGTGATTTCGAGGTCGGCATCATCGGTCTCGAGCGCCATGTCGGTGGTGCGAAATCCAGCGGCCACCACGCTCAGGGTACCGTCCTGGCTGATCGTTGGCAGTTGCATGGAGAAAAGACCGTGGTCGTTCGTAATGGCCCGGATCGTCGTACCAGACAGGGTTGCCTCGACAAGGGCGCCGACAACCGGGTTTTCTTCGGGATCGATGACCCTGCCTCGCAAAAGGCTCGAGGCATGGGCCGGTGTGACCCAGCACGTCGACAGGATGATGACCACGAGCAAGGCTGAAATATACGAGCTGCTACGGTTCATGGATCCAATCCCTCCGCCGGCATGACCCGGATCAGGTTTCGGCCCTTGACTGTCCGGCAGGATGCCGAATCAGCGTGGGCACGGGGTGTGATCTCAGCCCCGGTCATCGAGAACGGGGGCACCCCCTTGGAAGACGGCGATCTTGAGCCGACCGCGTCGATAGAAGTATCTCTCCAATGCGGCGGGGAGTCAAACCCGACTTACTGGCCTGGTTTGAATATCAGGGCGCCGAAGGTGCGGATGAGGACGAGGGCATACAGGGCCGGGCCGTAGTGGCGGAGTGAGTAGAGGTCGAACTCCAACTTGACACGATGATCATCGATATCCGTGCAATAGGGGTGGTGGACCTGGGCCCATCCGGTCAATCCTGGGCGGACAGAGTATCGGAATCCAAAGAACGGGATCTCTCGTTCGAGTCGTGTGGTGATCTCCGGTCTCTCCGGACGCGGGCCAACCAGGCTCATCTCTCCTCGGAGCACGTTGATCAGTTGGGGCAGCTCGTCGATTCGCCAGCGGCGAAGCCAGCTGGCGCCCGGGAGAAACCGACTGTCGTGCTGTTCTGCGAATGCCGGTCCATCCGGTTCTGCGCCGTTCTTCATCGTTCTGAGCTTGATCAGGGTAAAGGGCTTTCTAAAACGCCCAAGGCGAGTCTGTCTGAATCCGATCGGAAACCCTCCGGTCACCGCGATCGTGAGGGCGGCGCCGAGCAGAATTGGGGAGGTCACGATCAGAAGCGTTGCCGCGATGAGGATGTCGAGAATCCTCTGTACATAATGGAAAGGCGTTGTCGCCAAATTCGAAAAGTCGCCGGTGGCGATGAACCAACCGGAGTCGACCTGGAGGACGGGCACACGACCGGTGAGCTCGGTGTAGGCGCCAGCCGCGTCGATAACTGTGGTGCCTTTGAAATTCAATGCCGCAATCTTGGACATGATTCCTGAGGTGGCGAGCGTGGCGACGATGACCAGATCGGCCCTTGCGAGACGGCCTTCGACCGACTTGACCTCGCCTTCAAGATCAGCCGCGTTGAGATGGTCGATGATCCGGAAGGGTGGCCAGGGCAGGTTTTCGAGTTCGTCCAGTAGTGCCGCGACGATCGGTCCGTCGCCGACCAGTACGGCCTGTCGTTCCGGCGGCCGGGTGCCGAGGGCGAGCCAGAACAAACGTACGAGGACCTGCATCGGCAAGACGATGAGGAGCGTGAGAACGAGGATGCCACGCCCGAATCGCCAGGCGGGGACAAGGTATACGCCGAGAGAAAGAGCAACCGGGAAGGTGATTGCCAGCGCTGCTGCCCGGACGAAGAGTACGTCTCGTGTTCGCCACGACCCGGGGTGGTAGAGGTCGAACGTTGTCGCCAGAGCCCACTGGGTGGCAACGGCATAGATGAGGAATCCAGGGTGGTTCAAGAGGAGGCTGATCTCCTGGCTGAACAGCTGAGAGGGGAAACGAATCCAGGCGGCAGCGACAATTCCGGTGAACAGACTCAGCGTGTCGAGGAACACCAGGATCCACAGTGGGAACCAGCGATGATTGGTTACCGGTGACACGCTGCATATCTTAACTCGAAAATCCGTGCTTGGAGAGCTTGTCTATAACTTTCACAAGCTCTATACTGTGCGCGTGAGAAGTGAAAGGGCTCAAAGTTCGGTTGAGAGGGGGCAGCAGGCACACGCGGTGTGATCGAAGCTTGATTATTCAATGAATGCTCAAGAATCTCATGCATGACTGGAAGGCGACCGCCTTCAGCGCATCACGGGAATCTAAAATCAGAGAAGGGAGAACAGTATGTCTAGTCTGAGAAAAACGCTTGCGAAGAAGATTGAGGAACACAGGCCGCGAATCACTCGCCTGGTCAAGGAATTTGGCGGTGTCAAGGTTGGTGAGGTCACCATCGGTCAAGCGATTGGTGGAGCGCGAGGCGTGCGCAGCCTCGTGACCGACGTGTCGTATCTCGATCCGTTCGAGGGAATCCGTTTCCGCGGCAAGACGATCCCCGAGACCTTTGAAGCCCTTCCCAAGGTTCCCGGTAGCGAGTACCCGTATGTCGAAGGTTTCTTCTATTTCCTCATGACCGCCGAAATTCCCACGATGGAGCAGACGCTCGAGGTCGTGGAGGAGTTCAAGCAGAAGAGGCAACTCCCGGAGTACGTCATCGACGTGCTTCGCGCCTTGCCGCGCGACACCCACCCGATGACCATGTACTCGGCCGGAATCCTCGCGATGCAGCGTGAGTCGAAGTTCGTGCGCCGGTACAACGAAGGCATGTCCAAGATGGTGTACTGGGAGCCGATGCTCGAGGACGTTATGGAGCTCATGCCCAAGCTTCCGACCCTCGCCGCCTACATCTATCGCATGAAGTACAAGGCCGACGTGCACATCGACGACAATCCCGCGCTTGACATGGGTGGCAACTTCGCGCACATGATGGGCTTCCCGGCGCCGTACGACGATGTTGCCAGGATGTACTTCATCCTCCACTCGGATCACGAGTCGGGGAACGTGTCGGCTCACGCTACCCACCTCGTTGCCTCCGCCCTGTCGGATGCCTACTACTCGTTGTCGGCCGGCATCAACGGCCTCGCTGGACCGCTGCACGGCCTCGCCAACCAGGAGGTCCTGAGCTGGACCATGAAGTTCATGG
>CAZCEX010000338.1:0-5406 GCA_964497785.1 uncultured Thermoanaerobaculia bacterium
TGGTTGCATTCGCCCGTGAGAACGGCGATATTCGGCTGAGTGCTTTGAGTCCATTGGTATTGGAGGCGACGCTTGCAGACCCTGACCATGGCGACCGGGAATCTGGCGACCTTCTTGGAGGCGCTCCGCCACTGGGGTCGTTTGTGGGCGCCGATCGAAAAGGTCGAGGGGGTCTTCACCCTCGAACCCATCGTCGACGTGACTGCAGCGCGCCCAGAGGCGCTCACCACCCTTATCCCATTCAAGAAGCTGTTGTTGAAACCGAAGTTCGTCATGATGGCGGGCAATCTCAAGGGTACGGCCGAAGAGTCGACCGACAACGACGCAGGGCCTCAGGTCTACTTCGGCGCTCACGCGTGCGACATTCACGCCCTGAAAATCCTCGACATGCTCTACCTCTCGGACCATGTCGACCCCTTTTACGCCCGCAACCGAAAGAATCTCACCGTGGTTGGATATGGCTGCTGGCCCGATGAGCAGTGTTTCTGCGACTCGATGGACACATCGACGGCAAACGACGGCTTCGACCTCTTCTTGTCCCCCCTGAAGGGACGTTTCCTGGTTGCCGTATTGTCCGCGAGGGGTGACGAGATCATCGGCGCCAACCAGCACCTGTTCGCACCCGCAACAGCCGCCGACACCGAGGAGTACCTGGCCTACCTGAAGCGCCGGAAGGCGGCATTCCAGCTCTCCCTCGATGTGACGGACCTCCCCTACATTCTCGATCTCAAGAAGGACGACCCGGTATGGGATCAGATCGGCGCCAGCTGCCTCTGTTGTGGTTCGTGCTCGATGGTCTGCCCGACATGCTCATGCTTCAGCGTCATCGACGAGATCCTCGACGACGACCGCGCGCAACGCTTCCGGGTCTGGGACTCGTGTCTGTTCCGGGATTACGCCACGGTGGCCGGCGGTCACAACTTCCGCGCCGACCGTGCGGATAGGGTGCGTAATCGTTATTACCACAAGCAGGAGGCCTTCGTCAGGGAGTTCGGCATGCCGTCCTGTGTTGGTTGTGGCCGTTGCATCGAGAGCTGCCCAACCGGAATCAACGTCGTCGAGGTCTTCAAACAGGTGCGAGGTGAGCTGTGAAACCGACGATACCTGTGCTCTCGGCAGCGCATCACGCCGAGCGAACGGTCCTGACCTCCCCCAACCCCTACGTGCCTGCACCTGCGCAGATCCTGAAGATCGACGAGCTCGTCTCCGGGACCCGCCTTTTTGAACTCAGGTTCGTCGATCCGAAGCTCGCCGAACGATTCACCTTCCGCCCCGGACAGTTTATCGAGCTTTCCGTGCTCGGTGTCGGAGAGGGGCCGTTCTCCTTGCCCTGCTCCCCGAGCAGGAGAGGTGTCTTTCAGCTCGGCATCCGGCGCGCTGGGGTCTTGACCGGCTACCTGTTCGACCACGTCGGCGAAGGCGACACCGTCGGCATCCGTGGTCCGCTCGGCAACGGTTTCCCGGTCGAGCTGTTCGAGGGACAAGACGTGCTTCTGGTCGCCGGTGGTCTGGGCATGGTGCCCCTGCGAGGTCTGCTCCAGTACCTCATCGACTACCGCGAGCGTTTCGGCCGGATCGTACTCTTGTACGGGTCACGGGATCCGAGCCATGTGCTTTTCCGGCGCGAGCTCGAGTCTTTGAGTCGCACGGGCAGCGTCGAGATTTCTCTCGCCGTCGATGCTGTACGGGAGCTCCCATGGAACGGTCATATCGGATACGTGACCGACCTGCTCGAGAGTACCCAGTGCGACGTCGACCGGACGATGGTGGCCGCCTGTGGGCCGCCGGTCTTCTACAAACACATGCTGACGAAGCTCGTTGCCCAGGGGTACGGCAAGGAACGCATCTTCCTCAACCTGGAACGGCGAATGGAGTGCGGCATCGGCAAGTGCGGCCATTGTGCGGTGGGATACACCTTCACCTGCCTTCACGGTCCGGTGTTCACCTACTGGGACGCCATCAACCTGCCCGAGCTGATCTAATCATGAGACGGGGTTCAGATGGGCAATGACAGACCGACCGTTGGAATTTTCGGGCTCACCGGCTGCGCGGGGGATCAGCTCCAGATCCTCAACTGCGAAGACCACCTGCTGCTCCTCGCCACCCAGCTCGACATCATCGACTGGGTCATGGTGAAGACCGAAAACGACCACTCCAGACCCCTCGACATCGCCTTCGTCGAAGGTGTTGTTGCCACCGAGCGTGACCTCGAGACCGTCAAGGCCATTCGCCGGCGGGCTGGCGTCCTGGTCGCCCTCGGCACATGTGCGGTCTGGGGCGGATTGCCGGCGATGAGGAACAGCCTTCCGGCCGATGTGCTGCAACGCGCCGTGCAGAACGGACCGACCGAGCCCACGGTCGAGGCCCGGCCGGTCACCGATTTTGTGACTGTCGATCTGGCCCTGCCGGGTTGTCCGATCGAGCGTCACGAGTTCCTTGCCACGGTGCGGGCGGCCCTCGCCGGGACCACCGCCGAGCTGCCCCGATTCCCCGTCTGCTGGGAGTGCAAGATGGAGGAAAACCTCTGCCAGGTGATCCATTTCCGGGAGGTATGCTGCGGCTCGATGACCCGATCGGGGTGCGGCGCCCGCTGCCCCTCCCACGGCGTGCCGTGCGCCGGCTGCCGAGGACCGATCGAAGAGCCGCACTACGACGCAAACCTGACGATGTTCTCCGGCCGGGGCATCTCCTCGAACGAGATCGGGCGAAAGATGGCTCAGTTCTCCGCGCCGGCGTGGATGTTGAGGGAGCTGAAGGCGGAGGGCAGCGATGGATAAGATCGTCACCATTCCCCACCTCGGCAGGGTCGAAGGTCACGGCGGTATCTCCGTGCACATCTCCGGGCGCGAAGTCGTGGACGTCAACATGGAGATCCACGAAGGCAGCCGGTACTACGAGGCTCTGCTCCTCGGCAAGCATTTCCTCGAGGTGCAGGGGATCATCACCAGGGTCTGTGCAATCTGCTCCGCGAGCCACACCGTCGCCGCCCTCAGCGCCCTGGAACACGCCCTCGGCATCGATGTGAGTCCGCGCGTTCTCAAGCTGCGCGGCCTGCTCCTTCTCGGGGGCACGATCGAGAGCCATGCTCTGCACGTCTTTGCGCTCGCCCTTCCGGACTACCTTGGTTTCGACTCGGTACTCTCCATGGCCCAGAAGTACCCCGCAGAGGTCACTTTCGCGCTCAAGCTCAAGCAGCTCGGAAATACGATCCAGGCCCTGGTCGGAGGCCGGGCGGTGCATCCGATCAATACCGTCGTCGGCGGATTCGGCACGATACCGAGCCCCGCGGACCTCGAGTCGGTTCGGGACAAGCTCATTCAGGTCCTGGGTCCCCTGATGGGCCTGGTCGAGCTCGCCTCCTCGATCGATATCCCGTCGTGGGCGAATAGACCAGCCGTGTATCTGGCTCTCCGCCCGTATGAACCGGGCTACCGTTTCAGAGGCCGGTCGATCTGCACCTCGCTTGGGAACGAGACTCCCGTCGAACGCTACCGGGAGACTATCCGCGAGTACACAGTGGATCATTCGACCTCCAAACACACCCACCTCGGGTCCGGCGGTTCGTATGTGGTCGGCGCCATCGCGCGGCTGCGACTCTGGGGCAGCGAGCTTCGTGGGCTGGCAATGGAGGCATTCGAGAGGCTTTTTCCGGCTGGCGTTGAGGACAACATACTGCGCAACAACTGGGCGCAGCTCGTCGAGCTCGTTCATTGCGTCGAACGATCCATCGAACTCTGCGACGAGCTCGCGGCGATTCCCGGGTCTGCAGAGCGCCCGAGCCGGTATGAGACTCGGGCCGGGCGCGGGGTCTCGGCCATCGAAGTCCCTCGTGGAACCCTTATTCACGAGTATGTGCTCGACGACACCGGTCACGTCGTCTCCGCGGACGTCGTCACCCCCACGACTCAGAACCTCAACAATACCGAGGTCGATCTGAAGCACGCCGTACAGCAGTTGCTCGCCGGCGACAAAGAGGTAACGGACGAGACCATCGCCTTCAACCTGGGCATGGTTGCCCGGGCCTACGACCCGTGTATCTCGTGCTCCGTTCACGTGATCCGTGACGACTGACCCGCATAAAGCTCGTCCGATTGAGTCAGGTTGATCGTGAGTGGCGATCAGAAGGCAATATAGCGCAATGGAAACGCCAAGACGCAAAGAGCGCAAAGTTTCAATTCATTGGATTTATGAGCTTCTTTGCGACCTTCGCGTCTTAGCGTTTCATATTCACGCCGCTGCGTTGGGCAGGAACCTAATCTGCGGGGATACACTTGATGCCGGCTAGCCGGCGAACCCTGGTCGTCGGCTTTGGCAATCCGCTCATGGCAGATGACGGCGTCGGGCACGAGGTTGTCGCGGCGCTGCGCCGCAGTCCGTTGCCACCACACCTGCGAGTGGAATGCTGCGACGGGGACGGTCTGCGCCTCGTAGGCCTGTGGGACGGCGAAGACCGAGTGTGGATCATCGACGCTCTCGTTCGCCACGCGGACTCCGGGTCCATACACGTACTCGAGCACGACGAGATCGAAACTCTCGCGCAGCGCCATGCGACCGCCCATCAGCTGAGCCTCCCCGAAAGTCTCCGCTTGATCAATATCGGGTATCCCGAAATGAGGCATGTGCTTTTTTGCCTCTGGGGCGTTGAACCCCGCACCCTCCGCCCGGGCCGGACCTTGAGCCCGGAGGTTGCGGCGGCGGTTCCCGAGGTCGCTCGACGCATTCTCCGCCGATTGCGAAATGAATGATGGGCACTCGATTTTGAGACAAATCTCGGTCACAATAAGCCTGGTGAGAGCTTCAGTGTCACCGGATTCGAAGAACGGCGTCGTTCGCCGGGTCGTTTGCCTTTTCTGGGTGATCGTAATGGTCGGCGTGGCGGAAGCGCAGTGGAAGCCGACGCGGCACTTCACGGTCAAGGATGGGCTCGTGCAATCGCAGATATCCGCCATCGACCAGGACGCCGACGGTTTTCTGTGGATCGCGACGGAAGCCGGCCTGTGCCGATTCGACGGCAAACACTTTCGCCATTTCACCCGAACAAACGGCCTCCCCGACTCTGTACTTGCGGATGTCGCTGCTCATGGAAACGAGGTCTGGGCTGCAACCGAACGCGGTGGACTCGTGGTCTGGGATGGCAAAGACCTCGAGCAGGTCACCAACCTCCCACTCGAGGAAGACGAGCTGCTGACCGGCGTTCAGATTCTCGAGGATGGGACCGTGATCGTGAGCTCACAGCAGGGCGTGCTCGCCGGCCGTTCCGGTTCGTGGCGACGAATCTCCCAGACCCCTGTCTGGGAAATCCGCTCTGGATCCCAGGGCTCCATTATCGGAGTCGGTATGAACCCGTTTTCCATCGACGACGGGCTCGTTCTTCGGGATCTGGTCGAACTTGACGATTCGACCGAG
>CAZCEX010000339.1:0-5395 GCA_964497785.1 uncultured Thermoanaerobaculia bacterium
CATTGGTTGGGCTCTTAACGGGCTCGCCATCCTCTTCCTCTGGACACGACTGAACCACCCGGGACTCAAGTACTTCGCACTCGGCCTGCTTGGGACGGCAACCGTTCGTCTGGTGGCCAACCCGGAGGTTCTGAGCTACCACATCCGAGCTGGAACCCCAATTGTCAACTGGCTCACCTACACCTACCTGGTGCCGGCATTCGCACTCATAGCCGGCCATCGACTCTTGCAGCCCAGGGAGGTCGAGCGACTCGTTTCCTGGGAGCGACCCTTCTACCTCGGCAACAAACCGATTGGGGCCAGCTTGTGCGGTCTGGGCGCAGTGGCGGTCGTTTTCGCCTGGATCAACCTGGCGATCGCCGATGCGTTCGCGACCGGACCGAATCTCCAGCTCAGCTTCGAGCGTCTGCCGGCCCGCGATGCGACGACATCGGTGGCATGGGCCTTTTATGCCCTTGTTCTGCTCGCCATCGGCGTGCGCACGAAGAGCGGTTCCATGCGATGGTTGAGCCTCGGCCTGCTCGTTTTCACCATCGGCAAGGTATTCCTGCACGATCTCGGCGAGCTCGAGGACCTCTACCGGGTCGGTTCGCTCGTCGGGTTGGCGCTGTCCCTCATCATCGTGTCACTGATCTATCAGCGCTTCGTCTTCGGGTCGAGGGAGGATTCATGAAGAGAGTCCACGGTGTCACGCTGTTAGCCGTCGTCGTACTAACGGGAACCGCCTTCGCAAACCCCGAGGCATTGTGGTCGTTATTCCCACAACGCGCCCGGATCACGACGACCGGCGGTGGGCTATGCCGCCTCGAGGTTCCCCCCGAGGTCATCGGCCGCTGCCGCGCGGACCTGGCCGACGTTCGAATCCTCGGCGCTGACGGCCGGGAGGTTCCCTACATCGTCGACAGCCCCGAGCTTGCGGGCACCTATACGAAGGTCCACTACGGCGCCCCTCCCGAGGTCATTAATGCCGAGCGGTCGAGCGAGGCGCTTGACGACCGGGTGACCGCCTATCGTGAGCTTTACGAGCTCGCGCTGCCCAGGCTACCTGCAGACGTCCCTGCGTGGGACCTCGTATTCTCGGTATCTCGAGCCGAGTTCGTCAGCCGGATCGACGTCGTCGCTATTCGTCCAGGAGGCGAGCAGAGCGCCATCATCACCGGCGGTTCGGTTTTTCGCCTGCCGTCGGCAGGGGCGGAAAAGCTGCGTCTCACCATCCCAACCCGTGACGCCATGCGCCTCGTGATCACCATCGAGAGCCAGGACCAGGGTTACCTGCAACCCCGTTTCTCCGTCGAGTCGAGCCGGCTTCTCCCGGTGCACAGCGCGTCGAAGGTCGAGCTCGAGATCGCTGAGCAACGATCCATCCTCAATACGACGGAGATCGTGATCGACCGTCCCCGCGGGCTGGTGCCGAGGCGTCTGGCGATCACGACGACGACGGACACCTTTCACCGCCGCATCACCGTGTGGGACGAAGGCCCGGGGGCGGATCCCGAGCCCCTGGCGGTGAGCTTGGTTCTGCGTGTCGCGGCGGTCGCACCGGTTGAGGTTCTCGAAATCCCTCTTCGAACCCCGCGCGGCGACCGCCTCCGGCTCGTGATCGAGAATCAGGACAGTCCCCCTCTCGAGGACGTCGCTTTCGAAGCCCTCATGCCGCGACCTGTGCTTGTTTTCTCCCTCCCGAAGGGACCACCATCCGCGACGCTTTATTTTGGCGGCGGCCGCGCCCGCCGGCCCCGCTACGACCTGGCGGCCCTCGATCCGCAACGCCTCCTGCCGGCCAGCGGCGAGACCGCACAGCAGGTTCTTGCCATGCTCGACCCGGCACGGGCCCGCAAGGCCACCCTCGGTCAGATCGAACCGAACCCCGACTACGACCCATCCCCCGCCCTGGCCTTCGCCATGCACCCCGGCGCACCAATTGACGCCAGACTGTGGTCGCACAGGCGTACTCTCGAGATCGAGCCATCGACCGAGGGGCTGTCACGACTTGGCCTCCTGCCTGCCGATCTTGCCACGCTGCAGCAGGACCTCGCCGACCTGCGTATCGTCGACGGTAAAGGCCGACAGTGGGCATACCTCCGACAGGGCAAAGCACATTCGGTGG
This sequence comes from uncultured Thermoanaerobaculia bacterium, assembly GCA_964497785.1. Classification (GTDB taxonomy): domain Bacteria; phylum Acidobacteriota; class Thermoanaerobaculia; order Thermoanaerobaculales; family Sulfomarinibacteraceae; genus CAZCEX01. The sequence continues at coordinate 2,108 of CAZCEX010000339.1, forward strand.
CCGTACCCATCGTCATCGCCAAATACCGCCAAGATAAGAAAACATCGCACTACGAACTCGAGGCGCCCGACGGCGCCGTGATTCTCGATCGCATCGACATCGAAGCCGAGGCGCCCTACTTCGATCGCGATTTCGTCCTCCACGGCCGGCTCGAGGACGACAGCACGCACGATCTCGCCCGTGGACGACTCGTGCGGCGCGCAGGCGACCCGCGCCCGACGACGATAACCCTGAAGCCGATGCGCGTGGTCGGACTCGAAATCGAGATCGAGGATGGCGACGACGCACCGCTCGCTTTTCGCCGAATCGAGGGCCGAACGACCGTACCGGACATCTACCTTGCCGCAACCACTGGCACGTACGACCTGCTGCTCGGCTACCCGAATGCGGAGCCACCGGTCTACGAGCTCGAACGAGTCCGGTCGACGATCCTGGCGGTTCCCGCCTCCAGGGCCGTCATCGGTGGTCTTGAGCCGAACCCAAGCTTCAGCTCCGCCCGCCGTTTATCGGGCGCAGGCGCGACCCAGAAACTCCTACTCTGGGGGGTGCTCGGGCTGGCAGTGATCATTCTCGTCGTATTAACATTGCGCGCAGCCCGCCAGGAAGGCGGCAAGGAGGCGTAGTGAAGAAACGAGCTCTCTCGACTCAGCTCATCATCGGCTTGGCCGTCGTCGTGCTTGCGGCCAGCCGTTCGGTGGCGATACGCGTCGATGTGCAAACCCTGCCAGTGGCAGGGGACGACACCACCCTGATGATCTTGACCGAGATCGCCCCTGAGGACCAAGGTCGCATCGGCACGCAGGCGAGAATGCGCGTCAAGCTGCTTCGCGGCGACACGGCAGTCCTCCACCTCCTCCTGGACGTCGATATCGACAGCGAAGGTCGGGCGCAGGCGAAGATCGAGGCACCACCGGGGACCTATGAGCTCGAGGTCGGGCTAGTGGCCGAAAGCGGAGACGCGACGGGGTTCTGGCGAGGGACGATCGCCGTACCAGTGGTCAACGAGGGTGAGACACCCGCGCTCCTGGCGCCACCCGAAACCGCTGCGCAAACGGCCACGACCAAGCCCAAAGCGCCGCCGGCTTCCACGCCGGTCGAGTCTGATGCCGAAGCAACGCCTACTCCCGTCTCGAAGACCGCGGTGCCCGAAACCGCAATCGCGGCGGCAGTGGTCCCGGCGACATCTTCCGAGACGCGGACGAGTTCCGGCGCCGTTGACCAGCGCGACCCGGCCGTGCTCCACCCTCCGTCCGCGGTTGTGGAACCTGAGCCGCCAGTCTCGACAGTCCTTGCCCCAACGATCATTGCCTCTCGGCCGGATCCACCGTCGACATCCGCACAGCTGGAGATCACGCATCCTGAGACCAACGCCGCATCCTCGTTCACACACCCGCCGGCCAGCCGGCCGCTACCCAATCCCTCACAGTACCCAACACCGGAGGACACAACAGGCCACGAGCCCACTTTTATGGGGACTCCGCCGGACACGCCTGAGGAGAAATTACCCCCCGGGTCCACCCCACCGTCCCTGCTGCACGAGGCGCCCGCCGCTTTCCTGATAGCCCTCGACGTGGCGGAGAAAAACCTCGGCCGGGCGTCGGCAATCTCCGAACAGTTTCTGCGCGTGGCCGAGCGTGACGGCTTCGCGGCGATCGAGATGCTTCCAAGACCGAGTTCGGCGACGTCCGCCTTGAGCCGCATGGCCGCTGCCCTCGACAGCGTCGCCCAGCCGCCCGATGGGGCGACCCTCGTGCTCATCACAGATGGTTTGCGTGCAGAGCCTCGGGCCGACTGGAAGGTCGCAGATACGGACATCCTGCAGGCCGGAGTGCCCTTGCTAGCGGTCGGTCTCTGGGGCGACGAGTTCAACGCCACCAGCCGCAAGAACCTTGGCCGCATCGCGGCTTACTCCGGGGGAAGGTTCTACCTGTTACAGCCCGGAGAGGCGGCCAGGTCTGTTGTGAGCTTCTTCGAGTTGAATGACTAGCTAGTTCGACCAGGCGCTTGTATTCCCCGATTCGAAGCCGTCTTCGAAGATGTTGCTTGCGCCCTCGAGTTCCACGCACGTCACCGCCCAGTGGTTGAGCTGCTGTGTGTAGTAGGGGTACCAGCCGCCCCACTGCATGGTGTGATTACTGTAGTCCCAGGTATCGTGGAGCCAGATGAGCGAACCAGCGGTATCGTAGCCATAGCCGAGCATCGTATGGCCTTCGACGTGGATCAGCACCGGGCGGCCGCTATCGATCTCAGCGCGGTACTCGGCAAAGGTCATGCCATTGGTATTGCCGCCCCATCCGTCGATCAGCTGCGTGAAGTGGCTGACGACCGTGTACCCGCGAGACTCGAGGAACAGCCGGAGCCCGTAGCCGCCATCAGCATCATTGGCAGCTGAGTAGGGGAGGCCGCTGCTCAAGTAGTAGAGGATTGTCGAACCGTCTTTGTTACCCCACGCTGACTGGTTGGTCTTCATGTAGTCACCGGTGCAGTCGCCGTAGGTGTGCTGGGCCCACCCGCCGGTGATGTAGGGATCGTTGGCGGTGCTGCCTTCGGAAACCCAGTAGTCGTCCACATGCCCGCGCACTCCGAGACCGTCCTTGCCCTGCTCGGTTGCGCTCAAAGGGCAATGACCACTTCCCCAGACGGCGTTTGTCATGGGACAGACACCACCGTAGGCCGGGCCGGCGTACATGTTCGGGAAGCCGTTGTTGTCGTAATACCCGGCCAACATGGCGGCCGAGGTCGCGGCACAACCGAAGGACCAGTTGAAAGCCGGAACGCTCGGCAGCAGAACGGGGGCAAGCTCGGGGCTTTCCGGCATGTGCGCGACCGGCGCTTTGATCTCCGGCGGAGGCAACGGCGTCGTCGCTCGCACCAGCTCGTCACCGTTGCCGAGTGGTATTCGAAGATCGACGTATGGGTTCTCGGCCGAGACCGTACCGGCCCAGAGGAGTGCGACGATACCAACAGAAAAAACAGAGATCAGCCGTGAGGCCCGCATTTCCCACCTCCTAAAGTCCCACCTTCCATTCTACCTCGATCTCACGATGAATCTGCAGCTGGATTCTGCGTCGTCTTCCGGACGAAGCTCTCCAGGACGGGCGCCGGAGTCCCCTTGACTCTCGCACCCACCCTTTCGACACCCAAAGGGCCAAAATACAGCCAAAATTGGAAAATCCTGAGGCCAAGGAGATCCCCACATACCAGGCTGGTAGCGGCGAGAGCCACTCCATTTGAACCGCGAAGACGCCAAGAACGCGAAGAGCACTCCTCAGGAGTTCAAAAAAGAAA
>CAZCEX010000340.1:0-5392 GCA_964497785.1 uncultured Thermoanaerobaculia bacterium
ATCCCGGCCGTGGGCGCTGGCGGGATCGAACCGCCGACCTCTGCCGTGTGAAGGCTTCCGAGGGCCTTGACGCGCGCCCACACGACCAGAGCGATCGCGGTGAAGTGCCCGGTCAGAGACCCTTCTAGCGTCTCATTGTTTCGCGCTAGCTCTCAGCGCTTTTCGCTGTCATGTGGACGCGGTGTGGTCGCGAGCCCAAACCTGCCGAGCCACCACAGTGAACGAACCGCCGGAATCGACACTGTCAACGGCTCGTTGAGGGGGCGCACATGAGTGCTGATATGTGCGGGTGGGTTTCGGTTCATGTGGCTGCGCCGAGCGCTATGGCGCGCCTTGCGTCTGAGGAGCGCTGGGCTGCTTCGAGCAGCTCGTGCAGTGCTACTGCGTGATCGAAGTCGGGATCGAAGCGCTTGCCCTGATGGATAGCGTCCGCCATCCGGGCGTAGAGCTGGGCAACGTTGCGGGCTGGTCCGTCCGGTACGGCTGTCGGCGCGACCACGAGCCGATTCGGTATGGGGAGGTGGGCGAGCGGTTCGTCGCCTTGTGCGCCCTTCAGTGTAATGGGGCTGATCTGGGGCAACACTTGCGTTGAGGCGACGATGGTGCCGTTGGTGCCGTAGATCTCCATGCGCCAGTTGGTCCCGTTGAAGGGAATCGAGGCTGCATGGAACGAGAGAAGGCCGCCGCTGGCAAGGACGCCGTTGATCAGCACACTGTCGGGCGCATCCACGTCGATGGTCTCGCCGGTGTCGGCGAGGTGCCACCGCGGGACCTGCGTCGCCACTGATGCCGAGACTTCCGCTAAGGGTCCCAAGCAGTAGGTGACGGAGTCGATGGTGTGGCCGGCGGCGATCGTTGCAAAGTTTGCGCCGTTGTTGGCATCGCCCATCCATGCGCTGGTGGAATCCCCCTTGCCGGCGCCGCCGCTGAGCAGGGTCATGTTCACCGAGATGACGTCGCCCAACCAGCCCTCGTCGTGGAGCTCTTTGATGTAGGTGAGGGACGGGTCGTGGCGCCCTTGAAGTCCCACCGCCGTGACAACGCCTTTGGCTCGGGCGAGCGCCGCCATCTCCTGTGCCTCGGCGAGATTGGCGCCGAGCGGCCACTCACAGAAGACGTGCTTGCCCGCTTCGAGCGCAGCCATTACGACCTCGTGGTGATACGGCACTCTGACTACGACCGAGACAATGTCGATATCCGGCTGGGCCGACATCTCGCTGACATCGTGATAGGCGCGGTCAATGCCGTAGGCCTCGGCGGCAGCAGTGGCGGATTCCGGGCGACTGGTACACAGCGCAACCAGCTCGATATCTTCGAGCTCTCGCAAGGCGGGTATGTGGGCTATCGGTCCCCAGCCACGACCGGTGGCGTCGGCGCCGACCAAGCCAAGCCGCAATGCCTCTGTCATCAATGTCTCCTAAGGCCGAGTATGCGTCACTTGATCCGGTCGAGCCGGATCACCGGAATGCGTCGGTCGGTCATCGTCTCGTACTCGGCGAACTGTCCCATGATCGCCACCAGCTTGGCGTACAACTCGTCGCGGTACGGCCCGTCCTCGACGATGGTGGCCTTGGCAGGAAACCTCTCGGTACCGACTTCGACGGTCACGTCGGGATTGGCCCGGACGTTGAGGAACCAGTGGGGATGATTGGGGGCGCCGCCCTTCGTCGCCGCGACCACGTAGCTCCCGTCATGGGTTGCGTAGACGAGCGGGTTGAGGCGCTGCTTTCCGGTCTTGGCACCTGTGTTGTGCAAAATCAGAACCGGCTTCCCTTCGAAGAACCCGCCCACCGCAGCATCGACCGCGCCGTCGTTGGCCCGAAAGTCCTCGATCACCTGTTTGTTGATGTCATCCGCTTGTTGCCGCTCGTCAGCCATGTTGCTCCCATCATCTTGCTTTGAACCATTCACAACGTATGCGAAAGCATATAGATTCCATGCTTCGGCATACAACTGCCGGTTACCTGTCCAGATGAGTAGTTCAGCGCGGCGATCCAAAGACCCGCAGTCATCCCCCGGCGAAGTGATAGAGCGGAACGATGACACCAAGCAAACACAACCTGCATACGCCACTGCCTTTCTCGGGCTCATACGGGCCAGCGATGCACTGTTCCGTGCTCTCGATCGCTCCCTCCACGACGAGCACGGCATCACCCTCCACCAATTCGAGGTCCTGCTCTTCCTCGCCGTCTTCTCCAACGACAACACCATGCAGATGACCGAACTCCGCCGCCGCACGCCGCTGAGCCAGAGCCGCGTCTCTCGTGTCGTGAGTGGCCTCGAACAAGACGGGCTCGTCCGACGAACCACCGACCCGACCGATAGCCGAGCAGTAACCGTGACCGTCACCCAGCAGGGTCTCAGAACCTTCACCCCGGCTCACGACCGACACCTGCGAGACCTCGACGAACACCTCTTCTCTGTGTTGACCGAGCGGGAGATTCACCAGCTGGCCTCCATCACCACCAAGATCCTCGCCGCACATCAGAACCCGCGATGACGCAGCCGTCGCCTGACCGGCGGCGCCCATAACCGGTGCGGGTTCAAGGGGTCATTGCAATACTTCAGCGAGTTTCTCTGATGGTGTCATCCATTGGAGGGTTTGTCGAGGCCGAGTATTGAGGGAGTAGGCGAAATCTGTTGCGGCGACCACCGATCGGCAAGCTTCTGGGAGCCCAGGTGAACTGGGTCCACGCCCACCACACCAGCCAGAAGACCAACAGGCCTTTCCCCACGCCCGCCATTCACGGATCGGCGTGGACCTGGCCGACGATTTGGGCGACGGCGAAGACGAAGACGAGATCGAAGAACAGTTCGACGAAGGTCGCTCGTTGATCGGAATCGGTCCGCAGTGAACCCCGCCCGAGCAGGCCCATGGCGGCCCGCGACGGTCCAGTCATCCGGCCGCTCCAGCTGTCTGCTGGGTGGGTTCAGTGGAGGCGACTAGCTTGCCGGTTGCTGTTCCGGCCTCCATGTCTCGGTGGGCTTCGACGATGTCGTCGAGGCCGTAGACACGGTGTATTGGCACGGCCACATCACCGGCCGCGACCTTGTCCAGGAAGTCCTGGAGGACGTCGGCGGGTAGATCAGCGGCGCCACCGCCGTAAGCGGTAAGCCGAACACCACGAGGGATATAGTCGATCGGGTAGAAGTCCTTCACCGTCCATTCGTTGGAGAGCATCCCGGTGAAACACACCACCCCGTGCATCCGTGTGCTCACCAGCGTGTCGGGAAGGGTCGGCGTGCCGATCAATTCCAGCGCGGCGTGCACGCCCTCAGGGACGATGGCCCGGACCTGTGGGGCCACGTTCCCGTCGTCGATCAACACATGGTCGACGCCGATGGCCTCAAGCGCCGCCGCCTTTGCCGGGTTCCGGGTGGTCGACAGCACCGTCATGTCCCGCTGCTTGGCCAAGACCGCAGTCGCCATGCCAATCGACGAGGTCCCACCACGAATCAGGACTGTCTGGCCGGGTTGGGCGTCGAGCCCGACGGTGAGCGACCCATAGGCGGTCTGGAACATCTCTGGCACCGCCCCCAGGGTCGCCCAGGCCAGGTCGCTGTCGAAGGCCACGACCTGGCCGACCGGAACCGAGGTGAACTCGGCATAGCCACCGTCAAAGGTCCGGCCCATTCCGCCCATCATCGCCATCACCTTCTGCCCCGGCTCGAACTCCCCTCCCGGGCACGCTGCGACCACGCCGGTGGCTTCGATCCCCAACACCCGAGGGAACGTCACCCCCTCACCCAATCCCAGTCGGGTGTGGAGCTCCGATCGGTTCAGACCGAACGCCTTCACCTCGATCAACACCCAACCCGCTGCCGGTTCGGGAATGGGGAGGTCACGAATAGTCAGGGCTTCCGGGGGACCGGGCGCATCCAGCACCACCCCGCGCATCGTCTCAGTCATCTTTCTCGGGTCCTTCATCTGTTCGGTTTGTGTGCAATCCAGCTCGGAGCCGGCTGAGGGTGGCGGCGAGGCTATCGATGTCGGCCGCGGACAGCCCGATCTGACGAGCGAGTTCGTCCTCGAATGAAGCCGTCGCCCTCTTCAGGACCCGTTTGCCTTGCCCGGTGAGCTCGATGATCGACGACCGCCGGTCATCAGGGTTCGGTCGACGCTCACAAAACCCCGAGGCCTCAATCCGATCCACCAGCTTGCTCACACCGCCGACGGTGATCCGAAGCTCCTCCGCGATGTCGTTCACCCGACACGACCCGTGGCGGTCGATGCGGTCGATCACCTGCATCGGCTCGAAACGGCTCAGCGGCAAGTCGTGATTGGCACGCAGTCGCCCGTCGACAGCGTCCCAGAGTTCAGTCTCTAACCGGACCAGCTCGCTGAAGAGCCTTGGAAGATCAGCCATACCCATGCAAACAATCTACCCCCGAAGATAATTCCATGGAATATTTAGGGGACCACGGTAGCTACATTCCACGGAAACCCATCAAGAAGGAGACACGCCATGGCCACCCACGAAGCACAGATCCGCGACCTGCTCGACACCTACGAACAGTCGCTCAACGCCAGCGACGCCGCCTTGGCCGCAACCTGTTACACCCCCGACGGCATCTTCATGCCGACCACACTCCCCACCGCGACCGGCGCAGACGTGGAAGACGCATACCGGCAGATCTTCGAAGCGATCAAACTCGACGTCACCTTCACCATCGACGAGCTCGTCATCGCGAGCGACACCGTCGCCTATGCCCTCACACACAGCAACGGCACCCAAACCGTCCTCGCCACCAACGACCAGAGCGTTGAAACCAACCGAGAGATCTTCGTCTTCGCCAAAACCGGCGTCGGCTGGAAGATCAGCCGATACATGTTCAACAAGGCGACCTGACATCGACACGAGAGGAACCTCGTCGCCGATGAACACATTGCCACAATGAGGGCCCGATCCGGCCGCCCATACTCGCACCCTCCACCCAGGGTGTGCCTCAACCTCGCCGTTCGAACATGGCGGGCAGATCCAGTCGAATATCCCAGCCGAGCCACCGTCGGGCGAACCAGCCGCACAGAACCGGCAATCCCGGACAGATCCCTAACTCACTCTCGGTAGCATCAGTTGCCATGGCAGCGCTTGTATTTGTGGCCCGAACCGCACGGGCAGGGATCATTGCGACCGACACTCGACCTGCTCGGTAGCTCAAGAGGTCTGGTTTTCGCCCGCAACAGACGCTCCGACACTCTCAGCGACTGCTCCCGTTCGTCCAGGCGACGTTCCCGGACGTCGAGAGCCTCAGACCTGGCGACCAACCGGCGCCCCAGCTCCGCAGCGAACACCGATCCCTGATGCTCGCCCTCGTTCACAAGTGTGCCGAGTTCCTGGTCGATCAGACCGGCGATACCCTCCCCCATCGAAAGGCCAACCGCTGCGCAGTA
>CAZCEX010000341.1:0-5387 GCA_964497785.1 uncultured Thermoanaerobaculia bacterium
AGAAGAAGTTCTTCTGGGACCAGACCAAGCTCGCCAACAGGCACTGGCTCGCGGCCAATATGTCCGGAGAGGCATTCCTGGGTTTCACAGCCTTCAGTACCAGGAAGATTACCGGCACCGACGTCATCGACTTCATCGGCTACCGCCAGGCCCTCGCGCGCGGCGAGGAGCTGGGGCCGGATCTGTTTGAACGAGTACTGGGAAAGCCTCGCGAGTAGGAGCGCTGTATGAGCATGCCCGAGTTCGAGTATCTCGAACCGACCAGCCTGGATGAGGCCTGCAGCATGCTGGCGGAGGATCCGAAGGGCTCCGCAGTCTTTGCGGGGGGCACTGATGTCCTGGTCTACCTCAAGGCCGGCCTCGAGAAGCACCGCCGCCTCGTCTCCCTTGGCCGAATCTCGGGTCTGAGCGACATTCGGCCGCTTGACTCGGGCGGTCTCACTATCGGCGCCATGACTACCATCAACTCGGTCGCTCGCAACCGTCATATAGGCAAGCACTACCCCGGCATCGTCGATGCGGCACGGAGCGTAGCCGCCGAGCAGGTGCGCAATACGGCCACCATTGCCGGAAATCTGTGCATGGCGGTCCCGTCCGCAGATATGGCGCCGATTCTGCTCGCTTGGCACGCCTCGATGAAGGTCATGTCTCCTGAAGGAAAACGAACCATCAAGGTACGCGAACTCTTCGTCGGCCCTCGAAAAACCGTTCTCGGGCCAACAGACATCGTGACCGCCATCGAGATCCCGGCCCGGGGATCCGGAACCGGCGACGCCAGCCTGCGCCACGGCGGCCGAGTGTCATTGTCGCTGCCGATTGCCGCCGCCGCAGCGGTGGTGCGCCTCGAGCACGGCGTGTGTACCGACGCCGCTATCGCTCTCGGCGCCGTCGCTCCTACCCCGCTGCTCATCCGACAGGCGAGCAAGAGGTTGATCGGGACTTCGCTGACGGAGACTGATCTGGCCGATGCCGCGGATATCGCGGCCGAGCAGGCTCAACCCATCACAGACCTGCGGGCAAGCAAGGACTATCGGTTGGAACTTTGCAGGGTGCTCACACGCCGCGCCGTGCTCGCCGCCGCGAGCCGGGCCGGAAAGGAGGGCTGAGGCATGCGCCGACTCATCGACCTGGTCGTGAACGGCGACGCCCACACGGTGGCCGTCAAAACGAATACCACCCTGCTCGACGTTCTCCGCAACGACCTCGGCCTGACGGGGACAAAAAAGGGCTGCGACATGGGCGACTGCGGCACATGCACGGTGCTTCTTGACGGCAAGGCCGTCAAGAGCTGCATCGTGCTCGCTGTCACCGCACACGGCAGCACGGTCGAGACCGTCGAAGGCCTCGAGCAGAACGGGCGTCTGCACCCCCTGCAGAAGAGCTTCATGGCGCGCGGCGCTGTTCAGTGCGGCTACTGCACGCCTGGCATGCTGATGGCCGCCAAGGCCCTGGTCGACGACAACCCCGAGCCAACCGCAGACGACGTCAAATTTGCCCTCGGCGGCAATCTTTGCCGCTGTACCGGTTACACCCGGATCATCGACGCCGTCACCAACTGGAAAGCCCACGAGGGCGACGAAGAGCCGGAGATCGAAAACCACGACTCGCCGGATCGATCCATCGTCGGCCGAAGCGTCGTTCGTTCGGACTCCCCGGCCAAGGTCACGGGCCGCGCCGTCTACACCGAAGATCTGGTCCTGCCCAACCTGCTTTACGGCCGCATCCTCACGAGCCCGCACGCCCACGCAGTCGTCAAGCACATCGACACCACCGCCGCCGAGGCTCTGCCCGGAGTCAAGGCCGTCATCACCGGGGCGGACGTGTCCGACGTCGCCTACGGCGTGAGCCCGGCGCGTTACGACGAGCACGTGCTCGCGAAAGACAAGGTGCGCTTCGTCGGCGACGAGATCGCCGCCGTTGCAGCGGTCGACGAAGAAACGGCCCGCCGAGCTGTCGGGCTCATCGAGGTCGAGTACGAGATCCTGCCCGTTGTGCTCGACCCCTTCGAGGCGCTCAAAGACGGGGCGCCGGTGATTCACGAGCAGGCGCGCAACAAGAACAACGTCAATGCCGCCGTCGACCACCACTTCGGCGACGTCGAGCGGGGATTCGCGGAAGCGGATGTGGTGCTCGAAGAGCGGTTCGTCGGCAACTTCGTCTACCAATCGCCGCTCGAGCCGCACAGCTCGGTCTCCCAGTGGGATCACCTCAAGGGCAAGCTGACGATCTGGTCCTCGACGCAGGTGCCCCACTACCTCCAGAAGCAGCTCTCGCGGGTTTTTGAGATGCCCCTCGCCAAGATCCGCGTCATCAAGCCCGCCGTCGGAGGCGGCTTCGGAGTCAAGGCCGAAGCCATGGCCCTCGATTTCTGCTCCGCTTACCTGTCGCAGAAGACCGGTCGCCCGGTCAAGATGACCTACACGCGCGAGGAGATGTTCACCCACTTCCGGGGCCGCCACAAGCAGTTCATGGACATGAAGATCGGGGTTACGAAAGACGGCAAGATCACCGCAGTCGATTTTAAGAGCGTGCTCGACGGCGGCGCCTATACGAGCTTCGGCGTCATCACCGTCTACTATGCCGGCTTCATGATCCCCACTCTGTACCACATCCCCAACTACCGCTACGTCGGCCGCCGCATGTATACCAACAAGCCGGCGTGCGGGGCGATGCGCGGCCACGGCGTACCCCAGCCCCGCTTCGCTTTCGAGAGCCTGCTCGACATGCTCGCCGAGAAGATCGGCATGGACCCGATCGACATCCGAATGGCCAACGCCATGGATCCCAATACCCGCACGGTCAACGACCTTGACGTCTTGTCGTGCGAGTTCAAGGCGACCCTGAACACCGTGCGTGACCGCTCCGGATGGGATTCAAAGCACAAAAAGATGCCTTTCGGCAAAGGAATCGGTATCGGCAGCGGCGGGTTTGTTTCGGGTGCAGGTTTCCCCATCTACCGCAGCTCCTTCCCGCATTCCAACGCAATCCTGCGCATTCTCGAGGACGGCGAAGGGGCCACTCTGCTCATCGCCGCGGCCGAAATCGGTCAAGGTTGCGAGACCATCTTGTCGCAGATCGCCGCCGAGACCCTCGGCGTGCCCTTCGATTACATCACTATGGGCGAATGCGACTCGGCGATCGCGCCGATCGACCTCGGTTCCTACTCGAGCCGGGTCACCCTGATGGCCGGCAACGCGGTCAAGATGGCCGCCGATGACATCACCAACCGCCTGCGGCGAGTGGTTGCCCGGGAGCTCGGCTGTGAGCCCGACGCGCTGGAAAGCGGCGAAGGCCGCATCTACATCACTGCTGCCCCCCACATTGGAATGGACTTCCCCGAAGCCGCACGACGGTCCTTCTCCGCAAATGGTCCTCTGGTCGGAACAGGATGGTACGAGCCACCGCCGAAGCTCGGCGGCGCTTTCAAAGGGGCAACTGTCGGAACCTCTCCAGCCTTCAGCTTCGGCTCGTCCGTATGCGAGGTCGAGGTCGACACCGAAACCGGCAAGGTCCAGATTGTTCGTTTCACCGATGCCCACGACTCCGGCACGGTGATCAACCCGATTGCATTTCACGGGCAGGTCGAGGGCTCGATCGTGATGGGCTCGGGTGAGGTCCTCAGTGAGGACGTACTGTTCGACGACAAAGGACGCATCCTCAACCCGAACCTGCACGACTACCTGATTCCGTCGATCGGAGACGTGCCCGAGATCGAGTCGATCGCCGTACCGAGCTACGAACCCCGCGGCCCCTACGGCGCCAAGGAGGTCGGTGAAGGCTCGATGGTGCCGGTATTGGGTTCCATCGCCAATGCCATCTACGATGCCGTTGGTATCCGCATGACCACCCTGCCGATCACTCCAGAACGTGTGCTCGCGGCTCTCAAGAAGAAAAGGACCGGGGAGTAGGCGCTCGAGTGTCGGTTTTTGCTGCCGAAGCTCTTCCCGAGCAACCCCCCTGGCGAGACTGGGGTGGGTCCGGCCCGGCGCTGCACTTTGCTCACGCCAACGGTTTCCCTCCCGCGACCTACCGCGCCCTGATCGAAGTCCTCTGCGAGAGCTTTCACGTGCAATCGATGTCGGCCAGACCGCTTTGGAGCCAGACTCCCCCGACCAACCTCGCAGACTGGGCTCTTTTTGCGGACGACCTGCGCGACACTCTCGAAAGGCGGGGGCAGCGCGGCATCATCGGCGCCGGCCACAGCCTCGGCGCGGTGACCTCACTGATGGCAGCTGCGAACGACCCAGGGCTCTTTTCGGCCATCGTTGCCATTGACCCGCTCCTGCTCACTGGCGTGCATTCGGTGATGTGGGGCGCGATGAAACAGCTCGGCCTCGGCGACCGCCTTTCGATCGTCCGCGGCGCTCTCCGCCGTCGCACCCACTGGCCGGACCGGCGTACGATCCTGGAAACCTATCGTCAGCGCAGAGCTTTCCGTGACTGGGCGCCGGCCGTGCTCGAGCACTACCTGGAGTCAGGCTTCGTGGCCGACTCGCGGGGCGGGCTCGAGCTGCGCTATCCACGCACCTGGGAGGCCGCCATCTTCCGCGCGGCGCCGCACAATGTCTGGCCGAAGCTGCGGCAGATCACCGTACCGGTGCTCTTCGTCCAGGGTGCCCACTCCGACACATTCACCGACGCCGCACGTCTACGCGTCAAAAAGGAGCTGCCCAACGCGCGAGTCGTCTTCGTGCCGGGAGCGGGGCACTTCGTAGCGATGGAAAAGTCCACCGAGGTGGGTAAGATCATGATCGATTTTCTCGACAGTCTGTGACTGTTCGAAAAGGGGGACGCATGAAGCTGGGACTCGAAGGGAAAAGCGCCATCGTCACCGGTGGCAGCATGGGCATCGGGCGCGCGGTCGCAATCGGCCTCGCCCGCGAAGGTGTCGACGTGGCGGTGAACTTCCGGAGCCACGACACCGAAGCGAACGAGGTTGTCGCCGAGATCAAAAAGCTCGGGCAACGCGGCCTTGCCGTCAAGGCCGATGTAGCGAACTTCGATGACGCTGAGAAAATGGTCGATCGGGTTCGCGAAGAGTTCGGCCGGCTCGACATCCTCGTCTGCAACGCCGGCATCACCTGGGACGGCGTCATCTGGAAGATGAGCGAGAAGCAGTGGGACCAGGTGATCAACGTCAACCTCAAGGGCTACTTCAACTACAACAAGGTCGCGGCCATCGCCTTCATGGCGCAGAAGTACGGCAAGATCGTCAACATCTCGTCGATCAACGGCATGCGCGGCAAGTTTGGCCAGTCCAACTACGCGGCTAGCAAGGGCGGCGAGATCGCCATGTCGAAGTCGCTGGCCAAGGAGCTGGGCAAGTTCAACATCAACGTGAATTGCATCGCCCCTGGCATGGTGCTCACCGACATGATGGAGAAGAT
>CAZCEX010000342.1:0-5379 GCA_964497785.1 uncultured Thermoanaerobaculia bacterium
CCCAGGGTGGTGACCCCTCAATAGGAGGTCAACAACGGTGCTCGTACCATCCCGTTCAGCGGCGTACGGCACAAGAATCCATCGACCGCGGGAGCCCGGAATCGGGTTCCCATGATCCCGAGGAGCGATCAAGGTGAACCAAACTGTTCGAACCGTTCTCATGTGGATGGTGATCCTCGTTGGAGTACTGCTCATCTTGCAGGTGCTTCGCGGCGTCTCTGACACCACCAAGGAGATTGCCTTTTCAGACTTTCTCGATCGCGTTGCCGCTGGCCATGTGAGCGGTGTCTTGATCAAAGGTGAAGAGATCTTCATCAACACCGCCCGCGATGAGCCGACAGACGGCAGCAAACCCCGCTATGACCTCTTTACCTATGATCCCGGCTATGACGACCTCGTCAAAGATCTGCGCACCACCTCCGTCGTCATCGAGGTGGAAAAACCCTCCGACGGTCGGATGCTGACGGCCCTCCTCTCGTGGGCGCCTCTGCTGATCCTCGTCGCCATCTGGTTCGTCTTCTTCCGTCAGATGCAGGCCGGCGGAACCAAGGCCATGTCCTTCGGGAAGTCCAAAGCCCGGTTGCTCACTCCCGACCAGAAGAAGGTCACATTTGCCGACGTTGCCGGCGTCGTCGAGGCAAAGGAGGAGCTCGAAGAAATCATCGACTTCCTCAAGGACCCGAAGAAATTTCAACGCCTCGGGGGGAAGATCCCGAAGGGCGTGCTGCTCATGGGCTCGCCCGGCACCGGCAAAACTCTGCTCGCTCGCGCTGTCGCCGGCGAGGCCGAGGTGCCGTTTTTCTCGATTGCGGGATCGGACTTCGTCGAAATGTTCGTCGGCGTCGGCGCTTCACGGGTGCGCGATCTCTTCGAACAGGGCAAAAAACACGCCCCCTGCATCGTCTTCATCGATGAGATCGATGCCGTCGGCCGCCATCGCGGCGCCGGTCTCGGCGGAGGCCACGATGAGCGCGAACAGACTCTCAATCAGCTTCTCGTCGAAATGGACGGTTTTGAGTCGAACGAGGGTGTGATCCTGATCTCGGCGACCAACCGACCTGACGTGCTCGATCCAGCGCTGCTCCGGCCAGGACGATTCGACCGCCGCATCGTCGTCAACCCACCGGACGTGAAGGGGCGGCTCGGCATCCTCGAGGTCCACTCCAAGGAGATCCCTTTCTCCTCAGACGTCGACCTGTCGGTCGTCGCACGCTCGACGCCCGGCTTTTCAGGCGCCGACCTGGCGAACCTGGTCAACGAAGGCGCCCTCCGGGCAGCCCGCCTCAACAAGATGAAGGTGGACATGTCCGACATGGAGTACGCCAAGGACAAGGTCATGATGGGCTCCGAACGGCGCTCTCTCGTGATGTCTGAGGAAGAGAAGCTCAATACCGCCTATCATGAGGCCGGGCACGCGATCGTTGCCGCTATCGAGCCCGAAGCCGATCCGCTGCACAAGGTGACCGTCATCCCCCGCGGCCTGGCTCTCGGCCTCACGATGCAGTTGCCGGAAGGCGACCGCTACACGCGCACTCGTGCCCACCTCGAAGCCCAGCTCAAGGTTCTGATGGGCGGGCGCATCGCCGAAGAACTGAGATTCGGATCCGACCAGATGACGACAGGCGCCGGGAACGATCTCGAAAGAGCCACGGGGCTCGCCCGCAAAATGGTCTGTGAGTGGGGAATGAGTCGAGAGCTTGGCCCACTGACCTTCGGCAAGCAAGACGAAAACATCTTCCTCGGCAAGGAGTTCTCCCGCCACCAGGATTACTCCGAGTCCACCGCCGTTCGCATCGACACCGAGATTGGAGTCTTCGTTTCCGAGGCCTACACAGCGGCCAGGGCAATTCTCGAGGACCACCGGTCTGCTCTTGACGCCATTTCGGCGTCACTGCTCGATCGCGAGGTGCTCAACGGAGACGAGATCCACGAGCTCATCCACGAGCACTCGGGAATCGATGTCAAGGCGCTCAGGGCCGCGCGAGCCAGCGAGGAGACGACCGAGACGTGACCCAAGCCAACGCACCGGCCGCCGTCTCCACACCGAGCTCCGAGCGACTCTCGAGCCTCTGGCCGAGACGTCAGCCGGCGGTGATGGGCATCGTCAACTGCACCCCGGACTCATTTTCGGACGGCGGCCTCTTTCCCGATTCTCAGGCTGCAGTCGCACATGCCGGGCGGCTGATCAGCGAGGGGGCAGCGATCATCGATATCGGCGGGGAGTCCACACGACCCGGCGCCCACCCAGTCACCGCCGAGGAGGAGAGCCGGAGGGTCATTCCGGTCATCACAGAGATCCGCCACCATCACCCCGGAGTCGTGCTGTCGATCGATACGACGAAAGCCAGCGTGGCACGCGCAGCGTTGCAGGCTGGCGCCGACCTGGTCAACGACGTCGGCGGCGGCAGAGATGTTGATCTGCTCGCCTGCGTAGCGGAGCACGACGCAGGCATTGTCATCATGCACATGCGCGGATCCCCACGTACGATGCAGCTCGACACGATCTACCGCAACGTCGTAGCGGAGGTCCACAGTTTTCTCCTCGAACGCGCCGACGCCGCCGTGGCCGCCGGCGTCGACTCCGATCTCATCTGGCTCGATCCAGGAATCGGATTCGGAAAAAACGACGTCAACAACCTCGAGCTCCTGAGGGCCGTGGCCGATCTCGCCGCATTCGCGCATCCGGTCGTCATAGGCGCCTCGAGAAAGTCTTTCATCGGCAAGCTCACAGGCGCCGAGGTGCATGAGCGGCTCGCAGGGTCGCTTGCCACCCTCATCCCCTCGATCAACATCGAAAAGGCCGTTGTGCGGGTGCACGACGTCGCATCCACCGTGCAGTTCCTCACAATCGCAGCGGGCATCAGGGAGGTCGAAGGATGACCTGGATCCTGGACCTGTTGCACTATCTGGGGGAGTTTCAGATCAGCTGGTCGGATCTCGCCGACATCCTCCTCGTCACCGTGCTCATCTACACCCTCTTGATCCTCCTACGGGGAACGCGAGCGATGCAGATGCTGTGGGGTTTGCTGGTCCTCGTCGGTGTTTATCTCGCAGCGGCGGCCATGGGCCTGGTGACTCTGACCTCGATTCTCGAGCTCACGCTTGCAGTACTCCCAATCGCGATCATCGTGCTCTTCCAGCAGGAAATTCGGCGGATGCTCACGGCCTTCGGCTCGACAGGATGGATCCACCTGGGGCAACCAAACAGCGAGGACCCCGTCCTGCTGAACGAGCTCGCCCTCGCCGCACAGGCATTGGCCGCCAAGAGAATCGGCGCCTTGATAGCCATCGAACGAACTGACTCCTTGAACTTGTGGGCAGAGACCGGAATCCCACTCGAGGCACGCTTCTCCTACGATCTCCTGCTCAACATCTTCATTCCGGGAACTCCACTGCACGACGGCGCCGTGATCATCAGGGGCAACCGTATTCAGGCCGCGTCGTGCTTTTTGCCCCTGACCACTGGCCACAACCTGTCGTCCGAGCTGGGAACCCGACACCGGGCTGCAGTCGGTCTGACCGAAGAGACCGACGCTCTCGTAATCGTCGTTTCCGAAGAAACCGGGACCATTTCGCTGGCGGTCGAGCAACAGCTCATGCGTCCTCTCGACGAGACGACGCTGCGCAACGCTCTCGTCGAACAGCTGTACCAGTTCGGCTCGGCGGAGGAGGAAACAGCGTGAGCCTGCGCCCGCGGCACCCCATCTACTTCCTCGTTGCGCTGATTGCCGCTTCGTTGCTCTGGTACGCGGCAACGGGCAAAAGACGAGCGAGCATCTCCGTGCGCAGCACCAAAGCGAACCTCACCCTGGTCAACATGCCCCGCGACCTTCTGCTCGCATCTGGAGTCCCCGACACGGTCTCCCTGCGCCTGCGTGGACCTCTCTCCGTGACTCCGGGCCCGAGCACGACCCTGGAGGTCTTCGTCGATCTCAGCGACGCCCGCTCTGGCCTGCACTCCTTCATAGTCGATTTCTCGAGCATTCGTCTTCCGCCCGAGGTCGAGGTCGTCGCCGTGGAGCCGCCAGAGATCGAAATCGAACTCGAACGTCTTCTGCTGCGAACCCTGCTCGTTGAGCCGCAGATCGAGGGGCAACCGGCGCCCGGTTTCCTCATCGCAAGGATCGTCGCCAACCCGACTCGCCTCACGGTTCAGGGCCCTGAAAGTCAACTGAGCTCGATTGACCATGTGCCGACGACGCCGATCTCCATCGAAGGTGCGACCAACCGGGTTGTCGCTCGGGTCGAACCACGATTTCAGGACCCCTCTCTCAGAGTGCTGACGGTCTCGCCACTGACCGTGCGAGTCGAAATCACCCCTGAGCCGACGCCGTCACCGGCAGAGACCACCGAAGGTTCGTTGTGAAGGATATGGGCCGACTTTTCGGAACCGACGGCATCCGCGGTCGAGCCTTCGAGCCACCTCTTGACGAGTGCACGGTGCGGCGGCTCGGCGTCAGTCTCGCCAGGCACATCAGCGCCGACGGGCGCCCCCCCAGTTTCTTGCTAGCCGGTGATACTCGCGAGTCCACCTTCCCGCTGGCGGAATGGCTCGGCAGCAGTATTCAGGCATCAGGTGGCATCGTGACGTGGGGCGGGATCCTTCCCACCCCAGCGGTTTCCCTGTTGTTGCGCGACGGACTGTGGGACGCTGGAATCGTCATCTCTGCCTCCCACAACCCCGCGGAAGACAACGGCATCAAGGTCCTCGGCAGCGGTGGAGAAAAAATCCCTTCGGTCCTCGAAAAATCCCTCGAAGCGGGGCTCTTCGACACCGAGGACGCCACTGGACCGCAACTGCCCCAGGAGGAGCGCGGGCTCGCTGCCCGTTATCGCCAAAGCCTGCTCCAGTCCCTCCCGACACCGAAGCCATTCGACGGCATGCGGATTGTGCTCGACGCTGCAAACGGCGCAGCCTCCGGCTTCGCGGAGGACGTGCTCGGCGAGCTCGGCGCCGAGGTTGTCTCGATCGCCAGCTCACCGGATGGGACCAACATCAACGCCGGTGTCGGGGCCGCTTTCCCTGATGCACTGGCTGCCGCCGTCTCCTCATGTGTATCCGACGGAGGCCTCGCCCTCGACGGCGACGCCGACCGGGCCGTACTGGTTGACGAAAACGGGGCCATCCTCGACGGCGACGACATCCTGCTCGCCTGGGCCCGCTCCCTCAAGAAACAGCATCGCCTGCCGCAGAACCGGGTCGTCGCAACAGTCATGTCGAACTTCGGTCTCGAGACCGCACTTCGAGCCGAAGGCATTGAGCTCGTGCGCTGCCCGGTCGGCGACCGGGAGGTCCGCCAGGCGATGGTCGAGCACGGCGCCGCTCTCGGCGGTGAGCAGTCGGGGCACATCATCTGCTCCCACTTCGGTGTGACCGGC
>CAZCEX010000343.1:0-5367 GCA_964497785.1 uncultured Thermoanaerobaculia bacterium
TCGAGTATGGCGACATGAGTAGCGGCGGCCTGGACGACAACGAGGTTGTCACGCTTTGGGTCGACCCCGTCGACGAGTCAAGCCTGCCGGTGATCAACGGTGTCTCGGCCGAATTGCTGAACAGCGGTGGCGGGAAAATCGCGACCGTCTCAATCCGAGGCGATCAGATGAACGGCCAACCGGCCTTCTTCGACAACCTCCGCGTTGGTTTGTCTTTCGCGGAGGTCATGCCCGCGCCGCTATCGTTTGTCTTTGCAGATGGTTTCGAGTCGGGGACGACCGATCTGTGGTCATCGGTGACGCCATAGACCTGGGTGGGTGCCGCTGATCTCAACCTCACGAATTCAACAGTCCACAGCCCCGGGGTTGTGAGGTTGTGATTAGTGGCACCATTCATGACGTGGGTGGTCGCGCAAGCTAAAGCATGCGTCTACATTTATTTACGGCATGTCTTGGTGCCGGTGCCTGTCAGCGTCGTTCCAGCATGTTGCGCAGGGCTGCCGCGATCACAGGTGATTCATCATCGAATATCCGCACCTGCGCCAGATCGCGAGCGAGCGCTGCAAAGACGCGTCGCTGCTGCGCCGGCGTCAGAGTGGGCTCCCCCACGATCTGGACATCGTCATCATCGGCACGTCGGATCACGTACTCCACGAGTGTGTCGGACTCATCGAGCACCATCTTGCTCTTGCGAAATCCTGCATGCACCCGGCGTCTACCGCTCATCACCACGAATACGCGGATCTGGGTCAGAACGTCGTGCCCTTTGGCGAGCTTGGCTTGTAGATCCTCGCCGCGTCGGACCGTGATCGGTTTCTTCACACTCGACACCAGCGCGACCTTGAACGCCACCAGGTCCAAGATACCGCCATCGCGCTCGATGATGCCGCGTTCCAGGAAGTCGGCCTTCACATTGAGCACGAGGTTGTCGATCGCGTAGGGGAGATCGTAGGTCTTCATCGCCGGAGTCACGCAACAGTAACACGAGAATGGCGGTTGAGGAGTGCAGCTACTCAGACAGGCACCGCTTTCAATTTCCCAAGGCCTGGTACCGCTTGTTTAGATCTCTTCCGCCTTGTTGAAGTGCAGCGTGCGGATACCGCTGAGTCCGCGAGCAGATAGGGGACGGCGTACAATGTTCGCGGTCCTCGAAGGAGACACCATGGTACGGGAACAGTGGCGTCGTGCGGTCCTGGTGGCGGGTTGCGTTGGTGCGGTCGTGGCGGCGACGGAGAGACGGTGGGAGGTCGTGTTGTGGCGGTGAACGTCGGTGGAGAGCCGATATGGGAGCAGGACCTCGATTCCACCGGAGTCCACTACGTGCCGGCGACTGGAGCGGTAATCGGAGGCGGAGTCGTGGCAGTGGGCGGAACGCGGCAGCTTCCGGGATATCTGGTGAGCTCGGCGTTCGTTGTCGCCATCGATCAGCAGTGAGCTTTCACAGCCGTCTGGCGGTTTCGCTCTGGACCGGTTCATCGGCAGTCAGGAGCAGAAAACGGAACAAGCGATGGCGAGGAAGCTGCGCCTGTTTTGCCTGACGGGATTTGTCACGTCCACTGCCGCGCAAGCAGGGGCGAAATGGTCTTCACTGAAAACGATGTCGCCTTCGTCTACGACAGGCTCGGCAGGCACCGCGAGGCATTGCACCACTTCACACGCTCCTGGCAGCTCAACCTCGATCTCGGCTACTCCCGGGGAGCGGCCATCGCCTACCGGATCAAGCTCCGCGCCAATCGCGAAATCCGCGCCGCCAATCGCGAGCTGGAGGCGGCACGCCGGCGGGTCGAAGAGCTCTCCCTCACCGACGCCCTCACCGGCCTCGCAAATCGCCGCGCCATCGAGGAACGGCTTCAGGCGGAGTACCGTCGCACCGCACGCTTCGATCGCCCATTCTCCATTGTCATGGCGGACATCGACCATTTCAAGGCGATCAACGACAGCTTCGGCCACGGTATCGGCGACGCGGTGCTTCGGGAGCTGGCCGATCGTCTCCGGGCAGTGGTGCGAAGTGTGGATCTCGCAGGGCGTTGGGGCGGTGAGGAGTTCCTGCTGGTGCTTCCCGACACCGTGCAGTGCGCCGACGAGGCCCTGTACCGCGGCAAACGGGCGGGGCGGAACCGCGTCGTCAGCGCTGCGCCCGGAGCAGCCGTCAATCAGCGCCAGGTCGAATAGACGCCGGTTCGGGGGCGATCTGTTTGCACGGCGGTCCACCCATTGCTCGAGCTTTCACTCCAAGCGGAGCGTGGGCCGGCCTCGAAACCGGGTTCCAGCATTTCGTTGCTGCACAGCACCTGAGTTCCGGTTGTGACACTTCGAGTGGACGATGCCGCCGGCAACTCCTCGAAACCGACACCGAAGTGCTGCTCGTCCGCCGCCACCAGGTCTTTCCATGGTGCGCCAACCCGTCCCTCGATACCATCGGCCTGCCGATCCCCAGCGTGCGGAAAGACCAAGGTGCGCGCGCAACACCTGGGCAATACTACGCGATTCGTGCAGCCCGGTCAGTTGGTGGGATTTAATAAATTTCCCACTTTGACATATTCCCACTAGCGAATTATCCTTGACCCTGGGAGGTCACCATGCTGTCTGAAAAAGTGCTCCGGCCGGACTCGAAGGGACGCATCAGCCTTGGCAAGCTCGCCCGGGGCGTCAGCAGCTTCCGCGTCACCGTCGACGATTGCCAGCGGATCGTGCTCGAACCCTACGCCGAGGTCCCGGCCGCGGAGAAGTGGCTGTTCGACAACCTTGCCGCGAAGGAATCGCTCAGGCGTGGGCTGGCTGATGCTGGGAATGGCCGTGTTACAGATCTCGGCAGCTTCGCCGAGTATGCCGACGATTGATGCGTTTTCGACTTCAGTTCACGAGGGAGGCCGCGGCGAACCTGCAGGCCCTGGGGGATGACAAGGGGCTTAACAAGAGGCTCAAAGCTGTCCGCAAAGCTCTCGGCCTGCTCGAAACCAATCCGAGGCACCCTGGCCTCAATACGCACAAGTTCTCATCACTCTGCGGCCCGGCAGGTGAAGAGGTCTTCGAGGCTTATGCCGAAAGCAAAACTCCGGCGGCCTACAGGATCTTCTGGATTTACGGCCCTGAGCAGGGCGTCATCACAGTCGTTGCCATTACCAGCCACCCATGATGGGTGGCCCCCAAATCCACTCAAATCGGTAGATCAGTCCTGACTCGGGTGGGCTCATCCGGTTCGAAGTCGGTTTTGGAATCGGTCTGCGGGTCTGGCTTTGGTTCCGCTGTGGGGTCGGGGCCGGCGCCGAGTCTGTCCAGGGTGGATCGAAGCCCTGGATGGTGCGATCGTCGTGCGATATGATCCAGGAAGATCGCGCGTTGGCCCCTCAATAGCTCAGGCGCTGTCCCAGATCGTCGAATGAGTCAGCACACTGCCACCGCAGAAGGAGTCGTGATGAGGATCCTCGGTGTGGCCAGTCACACCCATGACGCCGGTGTTGCCATGGTCAAAGATGGCATACCGGAGATCGTTGTCGAGGAGGAACGCTTCAACCGGGAGAAGAAGACGCAGTGTTTTCCTGCGGCTTCGTTAGATGCGGCCGTTACAGAGCGTGGTTTAACCCTTGACGACATCGACTGCATCACGACGCCATGGCACATCCGAACGTTTTGGCGGACGCTTGGTTGGGCGTTCCTGCGCAAGTTTCCGCGCAGCGTGAACCTGGTGCACATGCGGGCTCACCCGCCCCAGCAGAATCAGCTCTTCTTCGGTCGCCCCTTTCTCGCTGGCCTCCTGAGAAAGCACTTTGATTGTTCGTCCTTGCCGCCGATCGTTGCTGTAAGGCATCACGATTCACACGCCGCGGCGTTTTTCGCATCACCCTTTGAACGAGCGGTCGTATTGGTGATGGACGGTTACGGCGACGACTCGTCGACCAGCCTCTACCTCGGCGAGGGATACACGCTGCGTCGTTTGTGGCGGACCAATCTCTTCAACTCACTCGGAATCCTCTACACGGTGGTCACCGCCTTTCTCGGATTCCGCGCAAATCGGGACGAAGGCAAGGTCATGGGACTGGCCGCATACGGGAAGCCGACCTACGTCGAGGCGTTCGAGGACGTTGTGCAGCTGATGCCCGATGGCAGGTACCGGATCAATATGAAGTATTTCTGGTATGACTGCTACGGGTTGGCTCGCCCTTTCAAACCGGCGTTTTATGAGCTCTTTGGTGGGCCCCGCCGAGCTGGGGAGCCATTGCACGGCCGCCATCGGGATCTGGCCTTTGCCCTGCAATCTAGAGTCGAAGAAGTGATCATCCACATGGTTCGTTCGGCGGTGCAAGATCATGGAATTCGTAACCTGTGTCTGACTGGAGGGGTGGCCCTCAACTGCGTGACCAACGCGCGTATTCTCGAGCAAACCGAGGTCGAAAGAGTATGGGTCCCACCCAATGCGTGTGACAGCGGTACGCCCATGGGCAGCGCCTTGTGGCACTACCATCACAACCTCAATCACCCGCGCTGTTTCCAACTTCGGCATGCGTTTTATGGCAAGCGGTACCAACCGCAAGAGATCGAGGCAGCGTTCGCCAATGCAGAGATGCAATTCGAGCGATTGACGGATGAGGCCCTGGTCAAAAAAGTAGCTGGTGACCTCCAGGCGGGCAAGATCGTGGGGTGGTTTCAGGGACGCTTTGAGATGGGGCCGCGGGCGCTGGGCAATCGGTCCATCCTGGCCGACCCGCGTCGAGAAGACATGAAAGACACCCTCAATCACAAGGTGAAGCAGCGTGAGGCATTTCGCCCATTTGCGCCCGCAGTTTTGCTCGAGCACGCCAGCCGGTGGTTTCACATCGACCAGGCCGATCCGTTCATGACCACAGCTCCACGGGTCCGGGCGGACAAGACACGGCTCATCCCGGCGGTCGTCCATGCCGACGATACCGCCCGCATTCAGACCGTCGAAAGAAAAGACAACCCACGGTTTTATGCGCTGATCGAGGAGTTTGAGCGGCTGACCGGAGTGCCGATTGTTCTCAATACCAGCTTCAACCGACAGGAACCGATCGTGGCCAGCCCGGGCGACGCCATATCCTGTTTTCTGCGCACCCAAATGGATGTCATCGTTCTCGGGAATTGCTATTCAGCCGACCGCGGGGAGCGCGCCAAGAACGGTGCCACGTAGCGTGCCTGGCTGAAATCGGAGCCTGCGACGATGAAGGAGCTCCAGGTCCCGCCGCCGTTTCCCGGGTTCCTCCACCACATGACCATGCCGTTGGCGTCGTCGCGCTGGCTCGCCACGACATCGTTGAATACGCAGGGCGATGAGCACCCGGATAAGGGTGTCGAGAGAGACCCCTTCACCTTCGATTCTGGTGGTGTACACTGGTAGGAATTCAGTGATCA
>CAZCEX010000344.1:0-5356 GCA_964497785.1 uncultured Thermoanaerobaculia bacterium
CAGTTGACGACCTACTCCCATTCGACGCTGAGGATTTCGTGGACGCCCTCCTCGAGTCAGGTACATGACCGAACAGCGGCTGACGTCATATGCGGTAGACCTGTCACCAGGTCTGAGGTGGGTCGCAACAAGCATTATGGGTTGAATCATGCGTAGGATAGAGCCCGCGTACCCGGATCTCCTCCCGATCACTCACGTTGTGAGGCCGGGTTACCTTCCAGGAGATCGTGTTGAGCTGGATCCAATACGCATGAGCATTGTATGGAAGGATGCCCCACGACGGATCCTCCCTGCGACCGAAACCATTCCCCGCGACCCGGTCCGTGCAATCGTCTTTTCCCGGGTTGCTCGCCAGCGCTTGGATATCGTCCCGACTCTTCTCGAAAGAGGTTCGTCAGTACTGATCGTGATCGACGAGCCGGACCTATCTCCTGAAGACCTCGGCCTCGACCCGACGCACGATGGCCGGCGAATCACCCCCGTATTGCCTGTCCTCCCCTCCCCCTTGGCGAATGGATTCAATCCACTGCTCAAGTGGTCGAATTTCGAGTGGGGTGCAATTCTCGGCCTCTTCCCCTTTCCAGGAGCCGGATCCGAAGTCGACCAGCGCATCGAAGTCCTCCACGGCGCGGGCGCTCGGTTCGCCGTGGTGGCGCCCTTGTTGCTCACTCCAAAGGACCGTCATCGGATTCTTGAAAGCTGTGAGGGTACCGGGCTCGAAGACCGCATGGAAAACGCACTCTTCCACGCCGATGTATCGAGAGGTCTGCACTCGATCGAGCGCCAGGCTGGAATCGCGCTCAACAAGGTGGGCATGCACGCCTGGGTCACCGGGCTCGGTCCACGGGGCTGTAACCCCGCTGCTGTTCAAACTTCCCAACGCCTGCGCCTGTGGGCCCGCCGTCTCGACCAGAGCCGTGAGGAGAGCTCCTGGGGCTGGCGTCTGCGGAGAGCGGCAAGCGCTCTCGAGCTTCTCGACAACGACCCCAAGATACTGGCCGAAGAGGACAACCTCCGTGTGATTCCCGGCTTCGACGCCTGGGTAGAAAGCTTCACTCGTGCCTTGTGGTGCGGGGGCGAACCGCTCGAATCCGCCTGGCAAACCTGGTCCGGGATCGAACCCTAAAAATAAAATCTGGAAGATCCAACCGACCCCGCGTGTTGCACACGGGGATTGGAGAACGCCATGAGTGAAAAAGTTTTCAAGAAGATCACTGTTGTCGGCTGCTCGTCCGTTTCATACGAGGATGCAGTCAAGGCGGCAATCGGCAAAACAAATGACAGCCTTCGGGGCCTCGCCTGGTTCGAGGTCAAGGAGCACCGAGGCGGCGTCGGCAGCGATGGCGCAATCGAGTGGCAAGCAACCGTGGAGGTCGCTTTCAAGGTGGACTGAGCCAGGCTGAACGTGGTTCCGGTCAGAAGGCCATATAGGGGAATTGAACCGCGAAGACGCAAAGGCGCAGAGGGAACGCATTGATCGGCATCAGAATCTGCATTTCTTCTCTGCGTCTTTGCGTCTTCGCGGTTCACATTCACGCCGCCGTGCCGCAATCTCTATTCGTCCTCTGTGACCCGAACCTCCCAGACAAGCCCGGGCCAACCCATTTCACAGAACCAGTGCTCGTGCTCCTGCACCATATCTGCCTGGAGCAGATAGAGGCCTGGGCGATTGGGCGCCCGAAAGGTCACCGGGAAGAGCCTGGCCTCACCCGGCTCGATGATCGCGTCCTCGATACCGGAACGAGCAAGGTCCATCTTCTGGTTGGAGCGGCGACGACACGCGGCATCGGAATCTTCCGGGAAAATATCGAAGGGCCCGACCACCCGTATCCCGAGGCGGACTCCTGAATCGCCAGAGCTCAAGACCCAGGCGCCCCTGCCACGATTCACCGCTCGAATCTCAAGCGACAGCATCGACCCAGGGGCCACACGGGCAGGTACGATCGACGCCGTCGACAACGAGGCGTTGTAGGCTTCCGGGCAATATTGATCCTTCACCCAATTCTCGAATACTTCGGCGGAGCTCGGCTTCCCGTGGCGCGTCAAATAGCCTCGATAGGCGTCAAGAAATAGATGTTGCGGACACCGTTTTCGCCGGCAGAGGTGCCCCCCGGCCAGGGTCAGCTGCCGTTCTGCCTGTGCCAGCGACCCTCCGTCGGCGAGAATGGCGACCGAAGCTCCGAGCCCCGTCCGGTCGACTCCTCGTCGGCAGTGGATCAGGACCGGTCGGTCGGCCCGTTCCAGGAGCTCGACCAGCTGTAGGACCCGTGGCCTCGGCGCCCAGTCATCGACGGCGAAGGTGACGGTGTGATGAGCCACGCCGTACGCCCGACACGTTTTGACCTCGGCGGAGTACCAACCCTCCCCGCCACCGTGACCGCGAAGATTGACCACAGTTTTCACACCATGCTTCTTGATGACCTTCGTCAGGTCGCGCACGGACAGCTGGCCCGATCTGAAGACACCGGTGCCGGGAATCTCTCGCGCACGGCTCCATCCGTAGGTGATGAGGGCTATGCAAGCAATCAAGAACCCGATCGACGAAAGTGCAATGCAGATGCGCTTAGTCCGCAATATAGACGTCCCCACAAATCGGGTGGTTGCTCACCGCAGCAATGTGTTTTTTGAACCGCCAAGACGCGAAGAACGCGAAGATAGAACACAAATTATTCAAAATAAAAACTTTGCGCCTTTGCGACTTTGCGTTTCAATTGCCCTATATGGCCTTCCGATCGCCACTCACGATCAACCTGACTCAAGAAGACAGGCTCTCGGCCCGCATGAGTCACCGGGGAAAAGGCCCGGTCAGTCGATGCATTCGAACTCCACGGCGGGGATACGCATCAGGAGAGTCTTGTCCTGGGCGACCGGCGGTGTGTCGTCATCGATGACGCCGGTCACGGCGTTGTCGCTCAACAGCCAGAGAGCGCCGTCGGGCGTGATCGTCAGCCCCTCTACGTTGTTGCCCCATCCCTCTCGCCGCACCCCGTTCAGAATATCGGTCAGCTCGAGGACCTTCGTGAGCTCACCGGTCACGGTGTCGACGACAACGACCTCGTAGCGCGTGCCTGGATACCGCGTCTTGAGTGCAAAGAGCGACCCTTTCCACCACTGCAGAGCAGTCAGCCTCCAGTTGCAGTCTTCCAGAGCAACGTACAAAGGCGTCCCCGCGACCTCGAGATGGTCTTCAGATCGCCGCATCGGAAACACGGTCGATGTGCATCCTTCGGACTCGTTCCCGCTCCGCTCGAGCAACAGGAAAACCCTGTGTGAACCGTCATTGACCGCAGTGATTCCCTCGAGGCCCACTTTCCCCCCGGCAACCTCGATCCCGTGGAGACCGAGTTCGACGGCGCCGTGCCGGCCATGCGAAGAAACCGAGTCGATATCGACCGCCAACACAGCGGCGTGGGCCTCGTCACACAGCAACGCCTTCCCGTCCAGCAGCGTCACACCCTCGAGCTCAGAGTGCTTCGGCACAGCAAGGTCGAGAACTTCGGCATCGAGGCTTTTCGCGTCGATTCTCAGGAGACGGTGGTACTTCTCGGAGGTAATGTAGAGGGTGAAGTCCGAGGCTACCATACCGGATCCTTCGAGGGCACGGTCCTGCGTGAAGTCGGGGTCCGTAACGGACCACTCCTTGAACTCAGCGCCATCCACAGCCCAGACCGGAAGCGCACAGGCAGTCGTTGGATCCTGCGGCACGCTGCGACATGCGGACACCGAAATCACCATGACTACAGTCAGAATCACGGCCCAGCGATCGTGCGGCCGGTTCATCGGGTCCCCTCCGGGAACAGACCGGCAAGCCCTTCACGAGATGCCGGGCAGACCCCTCGGTCGGTAATGAGTGCAGTCACCAGCCGCGCCGGCGTCACGTCGAACGCATAGTTGGCGACCCGGCAGCCGATCGGCGCAATATCGACGCTGCCGACGGTGCCATCCCCTCCCCTGCCAGCAACCTTCGTAACCTCACTACTGCCTCGCTCTTCGATCGGTACCTCGTTGATGCCGTTATCGAGGCCCCAATCAATCGTAGAGTGAGGTAAAGCGACATAAAAGGGAACGCCACAGTCTCTGGCCGCCAGAGCCTTCAAGTAGGTCCCAATCTTGTTCGCAACATCGCCGCTCGCCGTCGTCCTGTCGGTCCCGACGATACACAGATCGACCATCCCGTGCTGCATCAAGTGGCCGCCAACATTATCTGCGATCAAGGTGCACGCAACTCCGTGGGCCATCAACTCCCACATCGTCAAGGCGGCCCCCTGGTTCCGTGGCCGGGTTTCATCCACCCACACATGCACCGGTACCCCGCCGTCATGAGCTTCGTACACCGGCGCCAGGGCCGTACCCCGGTCGACCGTCGCGAGCCACCCGGCGTTGCAGTGCGTCAGCACATTCACCGGGCCTTCGTGACCACCGCCGGCGACCTCGTAGATGAACTCCGCCCCGTGGCGACCGATTCGACGGCACGCATTGACGTCCTGGTCTGCGATCGAGGCAGCACTGGCATAGGCTGCCTCGATTCGATTTTCCCCGCTCATACCGGTGATTGACCTGCGAACCTTGTCGAGGGCCCACACAAGATTGACGGCGGTCGGGCGAGTGCTCGTCAAGACATTGATGGTACGTTCCATGCCCTCGTCCGACGGATCACGGCGGAGCCCGAGGCACAGGCCATACGCAGCCGTTGCACCGATCAGCGGCGCCCCCCGAACCTGCATCGTCTCGATGGCGCGTGCGGCGTCC
This sequence comes from uncultured Thermoanaerobaculia bacterium, assembly GCA_964497785.1. Classification (GTDB taxonomy): domain Bacteria; phylum Acidobacteriota; class Thermoanaerobaculia; order Thermoanaerobaculales; family Sulfomarinibacteraceae; genus CAZCEX01. The sequence goes on from CAZCEX010000344.1 coordinate 4,750, forward strand.
TCGATCGTTTCCAGGCGAACGGTCTCGAAAGAGTGGGGCAAGAGGGTCTGGTCGATGATTCGCACCGCCCAACCGTCATCCTCTAGCCAGATCGTCCGATAGTGTTTTCCGTTGACATTCATCTGGGTAGTGTACCGAATCCACCGTCGCGATTGCCGATCTCCTCGGGAATTGGCACTATGGGGAGATGATAAGAATCAACGACGACGTGGCGCTTGACGAGGCCGAGTTCCTCTGGCAGTTCGCGCGAAGCTCCGGCCCGGGGGGCCAGAACGTCAACAAGGTCGAGACCAAGGTCACCCTTCGTCTTCCCCTCGACCAATGCGACTCGCTAACTGCCGAACAAAAGCTGCTCATCCGTGAACGCCTTCCCGGAAGGATCACCAAAGACGGCGTGCTTCGGGTGACCTGTCAGCGCAACCGTACCCGTGAGGCCAACCGCAAGGAGTGTTTGCAACGGTTCGTCTCTCTCCTCGCCGAGGCTCTCGAGGAGGAAAAAGAGCGCGGCAAGACTCGCATCCCGAAGGCCCAAAAACGTCGCCGGCGAGAGAACAAGAAACGCCGGTCGCGGAAAAAAGCCCTGCGCGGCCGGGTCGATCCGGAGGCC
>CAZCEX010000345.1:0-5353 GCA_964497785.1 uncultured Thermoanaerobaculia bacterium
CCCTGACCGAACAGCTTGCCAAAGAAGTCCATCCGCCATCAATGCCCTACACCCTCCTAGACCTCCCCTGAAATTGAGTCGGCACCCGGTCCGGGTTTCGGCCCGGCGAACCGGTATTTCAGTTTTCTGACTCGTGAGGAGACCTCGATGCGAATTGTCTATTTTCTTTTTCTAGTTGCCACAGTTCTTGTTCCGGTGGGGTCGTCCGCACCCGTGCAAGCCCGTGACACAGGCGAGGCTCGTGCGGCCGGTCCGAGCGAGACTGCCGGGTTGTCGCTCGATCGCGCCGTGGCGCGTTCTCTCCAGTCGAGCCCTGTCCTGGCAGCCGGCCGGTACGCTGTCTCCGCCGCCGAGGCTCGGGTCACCCAGGCGGGACTGTTGCCAAACCCTGAGCTCGAGCTGGAGGCCGAGAACTTCGGCGGCACGGGTTATGTCAGAGGCTTCGAATCGGCGGAGAGCACGGTTCTGATCAGCCAACCGATCCTGCTGGGAGGCAAGAGGTCGCGTCGTCGCGCCGTTGCCGAATCAGAGGTCGCGCTCACCAGAACCGATCTCGAAGCCCTGCGACTCAACCTGGTTTCTGATACGGCCTCGGCTTTTTATCGCGTGCTGGCTGCTCAAAAGGGTGAAGCCCTTGCCGAAGAGCTGCTCGGTCTGGCCGAGCGGTTCGCCCGCACTGTGCAGGCGAGAGTGGACGCCGGCAAGGTCTCCCCCGTGGAGGCGACCCGTGCGGGTATCGAAGTTGCTCAGGCTCGGGTTCGGCGTGGCCGAGCCGTCCGCGACCTGGCGGCTGCGAGAGCTCGTCTGGCGGCGACCTGGGGATCCTCCACTGCCGACTTCGACGAGGTGATTGGAAAGCTTCCCGAGACGTTGGCCCCACCTCCCCTCGAGCATCTTCAGCCCCTTCTCCTGAAGAACCCCGAGGTCCTTGGGCTCGAACGTCAGGTCCAACGGCAGCAGAGTATTCTCGGATTCGAGGGATCACTTCGTATTCCGGATCTGACGGTCAGCGTCGGTCCTCGCCGCTTCGAGGAGACAGGCCAGTCCGCCTGGGTGGCGGGGCTCTCTTTGCCGCTGCCGATCTTCGACCGCAACCAGGGCGCCCGGAAGGCTGCGGAGTTCGAGCTCGAACGGGTGCGGCGTGATGCCGAGTCCTCTCGGGTCGCGCTCGGAGCGGAACTCGTCGCCGTTTACGAGCAGCTCCATGCGGCGACGCTGGAGGCCTCCACCATGGGACTCGAGATCGTTCCGGGCGCTGAAGCGGCCTTCGCGGCGACGGAGATCGGTTACAGCGAGGGCAAGTTCAGCTTCCTGGACGTGCTCGACGCCCAACGGGCGATGTTCGAGGCCCGCTCGCTCCTCCTCGCTAGCCGTGAGGAGTACGCCCTCGCACGCACAGAGCTCGAACGCCTCGTCGGCCGTGAACCGGCCGTACAAGCCGGCGCTTCCCCCAGCTGCCGCCCGCCCCAAGGAGACCAACGATGAAATGGATTCACCAGTACAAAATTGTCACCCTGTTGCTCATGCTGCAGATCGTCGTTTGGGCCTGCGGAAGCGGACCGGCCAACGACGAGGCAGCCAACAAGCCCGGAGAAGTTGATCAGCACAGCGAGTCTGCCGATGACCACGACCACGAGGGGCAACCACCCGTCGTGCAACTCGACGCCGCCGCCCTGGAACGGTTGGGCCTCGAGATTGCGGTGGCTGGGCCTGGGGAGATCGAGGTCACGACCGAGCTGCCTGGCGAGGTCCAGGTCAATGGTGACAGGATGGCCCATGTGGGCCCGCGAGTCGGCGGTGTCGTTCGCGAGGTGCTCGTCAGCCTCGGTGACACGGTGCGCAGCGGGCAGCTCTTGGCGGTTCTCGAAAGTCGGGAGCTGGCGGATGCGAAGGCAGGCTTTCTGGCGGCGAGCGCGCGTCTTGGACTGGCCGACGCCACCTATCGGCGGGAAGAACGCTTGTGGAAGGGCAAGGTGTCCTCGGAGCAGGACTATCTCAACGCCCGCAACTCGCGCGTAGAAGCCCGCATCGAGTTCCGATCCGCCGAGCAGAAGCTGCATGCGCTCGGCTTCAGCCTGGACGAGGTCAAGAAGCTCCCGGAGCAGCACAATGCCGTGCTCACCGAGTACCGGATCACTGCGCCTTTCGACGGCACGGTCATCGAGAGACACATCACACTTGGGGAAACGGTCTCGGCCGAACGATCGGTCTTTACCGTCGCCGACCTGAGCTCGGTGTGGATCGACCTGGCGGTGTACCAGAAGGACATCGGTGCGGTTCGCGCGGGGCAGGTGGCGAGGGTGTCGACCGAGCACGGCCATGAGGTCGAGTTGAAGATCGACTTCGTCCAGCCTCTGGTGGGCGAAGAAACGCGAACGGCGCTTGCCCGGATCATCGCGCAAAACCCGGATGGTGCGTGGCACCCTGGCTGCTTCATCACCGCTAATGTCACCATGGCAGAGACCGAGCAGAAGGGGATCGTAGTGCCTTCGTCTGCGGTGATTCGCATGGACGACGGGGACGAGGTCGTCTTCGTCGAGACGGTTGGGGGCTTCGAACCTCGACCGGTCGCTCTGGGACGCCGCGTGCGCGATCTCATGGAGGTGCTCTCGGGCCTCGAATCGGGCGAGAGATATGTCGCCAAGGGTGGTTTCAGCCTCAAGGCGGAGCTCGGCAAGGCTGACTTCGGCGACGGCCACGGGCACTGAGGGGGCCATCATGATTGACCGGCTCATCAACGGGGTGCTCTCCAGACGCCTCCTGATCATTGTCCTCGCCGCCCTCCTCATGGCCGCAGGCTGGTTCAGCTACCGGCAGCTGCCCGTCGACGCATTTCCCGACGTCTCACCAAACCTTGTCCAGGTCTTCACCCTGACCGAGGGCCTGGCGCCCGAGGAGATCGAAAAATACGTCACATTCCCGGTGGAAGTTGCTATGAACGGGTTGCCCGGGGTTGAAGAGGTGCGCTCGGTCTCGAACTTCGGTCTGTCCGTCGTCAACGTCTACTTCGATGATCATGTCGACATCTACTTCGCGCGCCAGGTGGTGGGTGAACGGCTGCAGGAGGCACGGGAGCAGATTCCGGAGGGCTTCGGCGACCCGCAGATGGGGCCGATCTCGACGGGCATGGGACAGGTCCTCTTCTACTACCTCGAGGATTCGACGGGCCGTTACACGCTCGAGGAGCTGCGGACGATGCAGGACTGGCTCGTGAAATACCAGCTGCAGACGGTTCCCGGCGTCACGGAGGTGCTCGGCATCGGCGGCTGGGAGAAGCAGTTCCACGTCGAGGTCGACCCCAATGCCCTGCTCCGGTACGACGTGTCGTTGTTGTCGGTGATCGAGGCCATCCGTAACAACAACCTGAATGTCGGCGCCCAATTCCTCGAGCGCAACGCGGAGGAGCTCATCGTACGTTCGGTGGGACTCGTGACCGGGATTCCCGATCTGCAGCGGGTCGTCATCAAGACCGTCGACGGCACGCCGATCTTCCTCGGGGACCTCGCCGAGATCAAGGTCGGCGGTGCGATTCGGCGCGGGCTCCAGACTCGAAACGGCGTCGAAGAGGTTGTTGCGGGTCAGGTCATCAAGCTCTTCGGCACCAACTCGTCTAATGTCATCGACGCCGTCGAAGACAAGCTTGAAGAAGTCAATCACATCCTGCCCGAAGGGGTGAGAATCGTTCCCTACTACCAGCAGAAGAGCCTGGTGGAGGCTGCGGTGCGCACCGTCACGACCGCACTGTTGCTCGGCATCGCCCTGGTCGGTCTCGTGCTCCTGGTCTTGATGGGCGGCATGCGGGCCAGCGTCGTGGTCGCCTTCTCGATTCCGTTCTCTGTGCTGGTTGCGTTCATCGGCATGCGGTTCTTCGGCATATCGGCCAACCTGATGTCCTTTGGTGGGCTGGCGATCGCCATCGGCATGATGGTGGACGGCACCATCGTCATGGTGGAGAACATCGACCGAATGCTGCGCGACGCAGGACCCGACGAGAGCCGCCTCGAGATCATCGCTCGGGCCGGCAGTGAGGTCGCGCGACCGATTCTGTTTGCGATCTCCATCATCGTCGTTGTTTTCTTGCCCCTTTTTACCCTTCAGGGGGTTGAGGGCAAGACGTTCAGACCGCTTGCCTACACCGTCGCCATCGCCATGTTCGGATCGCTGATCTATGCCTTGTTCGTGTCGCCGGTGATGGCCTGGATGCTGATGCGACGGCCGAAGGTCTCAGATCGGAGCTTCAGCGATCGGGTCGTTGCAGGTCTGAACCGGCCTTATGAGCCTATTGTGCGGTTCTTCGTCGCACATCGTGCAGCCGCCGTGGCCCTGGCTGTTGTTTTGCTCGCGATCGGGATCATGATCGTGCCACAGCTCGGCTCGGAGTTTACGCCGTTGCTGCAGGAGGGCACCTTGATTCTGCGCCTGACGATGGCGCCGTCGATTGCCCTGACCGAGAGCACACAGGTGGCGATGCGGGTGGAACGGCAGCTCCTCGAGCTCGAGGAGGTCGAGTCGGTCGTGACCCGCATCGGGCGCGGCGAGGTCGGCGCTCATACCGATCCCGTCAACAGCGCCGAGATCTACCTCTTTCTGCGGCCCAGGGAGCAATGGAGCGTCGGCAGCCAGGCCGAACTCGAGGACCTCATCCGGGAGCACCTCGGACAGGTTCCGGGGGTGCTCACCAACTTCACGCAGCCGATCCAGATGGCAGTCGACGAGCTGCTCGAGGGGGTGCGCGCCGAGCTCGCCATCAAGCTCTTTGGTGACGATCTCGATGTGCTCAAGGACAAGGCCGACGAGATCGCGGCGGTGGTGGGTCGGGTCAAGGGCGCGGCGGACGTACAGGCTGACCAGGTTTCAGGAACACCTCAGCTGTTGATCCGTGTGGATCGCGAAGCCGTTGCCCGCTGGGGCCTCAACGTCGAAGAGGTCCAGCACCTCATTCGTGCGGCTGTCGGTGGTGAACCCGCCGGTCAGGTCTTCGAAGGTGTGCGTCGTTTCGACATCCTCGTTCGTTACTCCGAACGATACCGGGACACGCCGGAGGCGATTGCTTCGATTCTCGTGCCGACGCCGGACGGGACGACGGTTCCCCTGTCGCAGGTGGTCGAAATGCGTGAGATCGTCGGGCCGCGTCAGATCACGCGCGAGAACGGCCAGCGTTTCATCACCGTTCAGTGCAACGTCGTCGACCGGGACATCGGTTCATTTGTGGCCGAAGGCAAAGCAAGGATCAAAAACGAGGTCGACCTGCCCCCCGGCTATCTCGTGAGCTGGGGAGGGCAGTTCGAGCTCCAGCAGCAGGCCAATAGACGCCTCGTTCTGGTGGTGCCGGTGACCCTGCTCCTGATCTTCG
>CAZCEX010000346.1:0-5327 GCA_964497785.1 uncultured Thermoanaerobaculia bacterium
CACGCCCCGGTACATGAGAACATCCGTTGGGTTCAAGTCGACATCCGTCACAATGACCTCGTCAAAGAGGCGTTCAACGGCGTCCGAGAGGAAGGCGGCGCCGATTTTGTCATCCACCTCGCCGCCCACTATGATTTCACCGGTGAAAACCACTACGACTATCAGAGAACCAACGTCGACGGGTTGCACCATGTGCTGGACCAGTGTGCGACCCTGGACCTCAAGCGTTTCGTATTCGCCTCCTCGATTGCAGCGTGCGACTATCCTGGTGAGGGGTCGGCTCTCGACGAATCTAGTCCGCCAGACGGCAAGCACATCTACGCCCGAAGCAAGGCTATCGGGGAGGATATGCTGGCAGAGTACGACGATTCCGTTCCGTCATGCATTACGAGGTTCGCGGCCCTGTTCTCAGACTGGTGCGAGTACCCACCCCTGTACTTCTTTCTCGAGACCTGGCTTTCAAAAGCCTGGAACCGGCGCGTTATCGGTGGGCGGGGCAACACCGCAATCCCTTACCTCCACGTTCGAGAGATGGTCCCTTTCATGCGCTCAGTATTGACTCGAGCCGATGATCTCGAGCAGCGGGAGATCCTCCTCGCCAGTCCCGACGCCACAATGAATCACCGCGACCTCTTCCGCCTGGTCCACGTGCACGCCGGGACCCCGCCGCGGCGCCCGTTCTTCATCCCCAAGCCTCTGTGCGCAATCGGTATCCCCATGCGTGACTTGGTTGGTGGTCTGCTCGGCAGCAGGCCGTTCGAGCGTGGTTGGATGGTCGACCATATCGACAAGAATCTGCTCGCAGACCCGCACCGGACGTGGGCCCGGCTCGGGTGGCGTCCCAGAAGCCGCCTTCTCATCTGGCGCCGGATGCCTTTCCTGCTCGAACACCGAAAAACCGACGCCATCGAGTGGAATCATCGCAACGAAGCCGCGATGAAGGAACCCTGGGTGAGGCCGAATCTCGTCATTCACAAGCTCCTCGAAAATCATATGGACGAGGTCCGGGCCGAGATGCTCCGACAGGTCATGGAAAGAGCCGCGCCAGAAGGCCTCGAAAGCTACCAGAAGATCTCCAAGGATGTCTTCGACTGGAGGGTAACGGTCGTCTACCGTCACCTGCTCAACGCCGTACGCACCAACGACAAGGGGATCTTCATCGACTACTGCAAGGACCTCGCCGGAAAAAGACACGCCGAAGGATTCCAAGCTCTCGAGGTCTGCAATGCGGTCCGACTTCTCCAGCGCAACATTCTCAAGATCGCAGGTAACGACCCGCAGGCGGCTCACCTGAAGACCAAGCTCCAGAATCTACTCGACATGACGGTCGAGTTCGGGTGCGACCAGATCGTCGAGACCTATGAGGAGTTGGGGGAAGAGGTGCCTGACGAGAACGTCTGTTGAGGCATGGCCAGGCGAACCGCAGAAAGGATTCTTGAGGGCAGAGGTCTGACCGACTTCGAATAGGGAATCGCAAGGGTACCTCTGCCCTCAATAATCCTGATTGAGGATAGAAACGCGGCTCTGGAATCAATGCGCCCTCAAAAATGAGGATGGTTTGGGGCAGAGACACCAACACTGACTCGCTCACGATCCCGCTTGGGTCTCTGTCCCAAACAATCCTTACTGTAAGCCTTCCGGCGAACCCACCACCTTCCGGTGTACCCACCAAATCACAAAGAACATTGCGGCGTCGCCGAGGGCCGAGAAAGGCACCGCCCATGCGCCACCCATATCGGCCAACCACGACAGGGTCAGGAATATGACCCCGATCGACTTGGCGAAGAGCAGAAGGTGCACCGTGCGATGTCTGAAGTACTCCATGATGTACCCGGTTGCGACCACCAGGTGAAAGGCGCCGCCCTGACGCACGAAGAAAACAAGGTCGGCATCTCCCCAGCCGCCAAAAGCGGCCGCCCAACGGGAAAATACGATCAGAACCAGGCCGACCGCGAAGCTGTGCAAGGCCACCAGGACAACGACCCACCATTCAATCTTGCGCCAGTCCATACCTACTCCCACCAGATGTCGGGCGGTCTGGGTTCTGCCCGCGGCAATGCTGGGCGCCCGAGACGATCGAGCTCGGCCAAGACCTGTGTCATGACCCCCGGAATCGAAGCCCGTACGACATCGCTCAAATGGGTGCCGCCCTCGACCGTCTCAGGAACGACCCCGATCAGAACGATCTCCTCTGGACTCGAGTCCGTGAGTTCGGTCGCCATCAAGGCCTCCCGCAAGCCCGGCTCGTGTGGGTTCGTACGCGCCACAGGTGGCGCCTTCAGGAGCTCCTCGTTACGCCAGACCTCGATCGAGCCCGGTTTGCCCTTGCCCCTGACGGCGTCGATGACGATCACTGAACGGGCGTGAGCGATATATGGTGTGAAATCGAGGCCCGGCGTGCCCACATCCAGCAGCGCAACGTCACCGTGGAATTCAAACCCTGCTTCTAGAGAAAGGACCGTAAAGGGGCCCATGCCATCATCCCGCGTCAGAACGTTGCCAACTCCCAGAATGCGAATCGGCGCCTCGATATCAGTGAGAAAACCAGTGTCGCTCATCAATGCCCTTTCCGTACGGGTGTCACCACGTCACGAAGCATACACTGAAAAGAACGCCCGGCTCTCGGCCGGGCGTTCTCTGATGGCGGTTACGAGAACCTAAAGTGTTCTCACCTTGGAGATTTCCGTGCCGTCGGGATCCAGAGTATGGATCGCACACGCGAGACACGGGTCGAAAGAGTGGATCGTGCGCAGAACCTCGAGTGGCCTCTCCGGATCGGCAATCGGGTTACCGATCAGCGATGCCTCGTACGGGCCCATTCGGTCCTTGTCGTCGCGCGGACCGGCGTTCCATGTCGATGGTACGACACACTGATAATTCTTGATCTTGCCGTTCTCGATCACGACCCAGTGGGACAGGGTGCCGCGAGGCGCCTCGTGGAAACCGAAGCCCTGCTGCTCGCCCGCGGGATAGTCCCAGGGCGTGAAGGAGGTCGTGTCACCACTGCCGATGTTGTTGACCAGCAGACCCCAGTGCTTCAGAGCTGTCTCGGCGATCACCGCACAGCGGATTGCGCGCGCTGCGTGGCGACCGAGCGTCGAATGCAAAACACCCGGACCGAGCTTGGCGCCGGCCACCTTGCCTGCTGTGTTGAGCATCCAGGTCGCCCACCTCTGAGTTGGCTCGTGACCGGAGGCGAATCCGACCAGCACCTGGGCCAATGGACCGACCTGCATGACGCGGTCGTCGAATCGAGGGGCCTTGACCCAGGAGTACTTGCCGTCCTTGTCGAACTCGCCTGGCGCCGGATCGGTGTCCTCCTCGTAGGGGTGACGCGTCCAGTCACCGTCGTACCAGGAGCGGGCGATGCACTCGGTGACATTGTCCCGGAAGTAAGGATCGTCGAAGGTCTCGAACTTGCGGGTCGTACCGAGATCGCCATCAAAGATCGTACCGCCCACCAGGTCGAACTCCGTGCCAGCGGTATTGGTTGGCAGATCGGGCACCGAGAGGTAGTTGGTGACACCGGCGCCGTAGGACAACCACGGGGCGTACATCGCGCCAATCGCAGCGACGTCAGGCAGGTAGACCTGCTCGACGAACTGCCTCACATCCTCGAGAAGTCCCTTGAGGGCATACAGCTTAGACATGTTGAGGGTTGCTTCGTTGTCGAGGTTGATGGCATTGGCCACACCACCGACCGCGAGATTCTGGATGTTCGGCGTCTTCGCGCCCAACATCGCGACGACCTGGTTGGCCTTGCGTTGGATTTCGAGAGCCTGCAGGTAGTGGCTGACGGCGAGCAGGTTGACATCCGGATGAAGCTTCATCGCCGGATGGCCCCAGTAGCCGTTGGTGAAGATGCCGAGCTGCCCGCCCGCAACGAAGCCTTCCAGCTTCTTCTTCACGGCGGTGAGCTCTTTCACAGAGTTGCCCGGCCAATCGGACAGGCTCTCGGCCAGCTTGGAGGCGTTCTTGGGATTGCCCTGAAGGGCCGAAACGACATCGACCCAGTCGAGAGCGCTCAGGTGGTAAAAATGCACGATGTGGTCGTGCAGGCAGTGCGCCGCGACAATGATATTGCGGATCAACTGCGCATTCAGTGGGATTTCGATCGCGAGCGCGTTCTCCACAGCTCGAACCGAAGCGATTGCGTGCACGGTCGTGCAGACGCCGCAGATACGCTGGGTAAACACCCACGCGTCCCGTGGATCGCGGCCTTTGAGAATATTCTCGATGCCGCGCCACATCTGTCCTGACGACCAGGCGTTCCGGACCTTGCCCCCGTCCACCTCGACATCGATGCGCAGATGGCCCTCGATGCGGGTGATCGGGTCAATGGTGATCATCTGTGCCATTTGCCCCCTCCTCAGCTACGCGATTCCGCAGGCAGATTGCCAGTCAGAATCGGGAATGTTTTGACGATGTAGATGTACAAGGTGATCTCGAGCGCCACCACACCCAATGTGATGAAAAGCTCGAGGCTCGACGGGAAGTAGGACCACCCAGGGCCCGGATCGTAGGCCAGGATGTAGCTGTTGAACCGGTAGAGTGTACCGGCAATCATGATCAGCAACGCCGCATTCATGATGTTGGAAAATCGGTCACGCCTCGTTCCCGAAACATAATAGATTGCCGCCAACATCAGGAAATTCTCGATCCAGAACATGAGACTCAGGTATCCCTGGTTGAAGGCCAGCATGAGGTCCCCGCGGACCACAAGATCAATGAGACGAATCGCCAGAAACAGGCCGAGCACCACGATCATCGCGCCCGACATAGCCTTCAGCATCGAGTCCTCCCGGGGCCTCGAGAAAGCCCTTGAAGACAGACTCGATTCCCATACCACAACGGCATAGCCCATGCCGATGCAGGACACCAGATAGAGCAGCGGAATCCAGCTTGTTGCCCACAGGGCGTTCATCTTGTGGCCGGATATGATCATCACCGTTCCCAACGAGCTCTGATGCATCGTCGGAAGCAGCAGCCCCAAGGCCACGATCCAGATCATCGCCTTGTCGAAGAACTTCAGCCCAACTTTGGCGAAGCTGCTCAGTCCGGAGCTCGGGGAGTCCTTCCACTTTTCGAGGAATGCAGGAGCGAGTTCGAGCCAGAGCACCCCGACGTATGCCATGACGCACAGGGCGACCTCGAGCAAGGCTGAGTTGAGGTTCCAGTCGAAGACCTTGATCGGAATGTTGTGGATGAGCCAGGGGCGACCGACGTCGATGACGATCGACAGACCTGCCATGGAGTAACCCAGGGCCGAAGTCAGAATCGCCGGTCGCACCAGTGGGTGGTACTTGCCCTTGTTGAGGATGTAGGCG
>CAZCEX010000347.1:0-5318 GCA_964497785.1 uncultured Thermoanaerobaculia bacterium
GGGTGTCGTTTGGCCCGTTTTTCGGCGTATTCTTGGCCCATACCACCAGTATGAACCTGCAAATCCGCCGGGAAACGGCCTCAAACGACCCACCGAAATCCATCCACCCTCTATGCACTACACCCTCCATATATCATCGTTTGACCCGTCGATTTGAGCGAAACGTATTCAAGGCATCTCACCAGGGGATGCCTCGGTGGTGCGTGCGACCGCCTCGTCGATCTGCCGGAGCATGATCTGACCGACCCTCGGGACCTGGAGAGCCAACTCGCGCGTGAGAGAGAGGGCTTCGCTCTCGTGACCAGGCGCCAGGTCATCGAGTTCGCCTGGGTCCTTTTCCAGGTCGTAGAGCTCGATCGCTCCTGTGTTGCGGTCGACGATGCTCTTGTTGGGCCAGCGCAGGAGAGCGCGCAGGGAACGGCTCTCGCTGGCAAGAGTGAATACGGGCCCCGGATGCCCGCCGATGATCCTCGGCAAAAGGCTCTGCCCGAGGTGGGTGGGGGCTGGCGGCACGCCAGCGATCTCCAGGATGGTCGGGGCAACATCGATGAGGGCGACTGGGTCCGTGATCCTCTGTCCGCCGTGATTGCCTCCAGGGAGCCTGATCACCAGCGGGACTCTGATGAGCTCCTGGTAGAGGGTGTGGGAGTGGAGCACCGAACCGTGGTCCCAGAGCTCTTCGCCGTGATTCGACAATACGACGAGCAGGGTGCGATCCCACACTCCCAGCGCAGCGAGGTGTTCCTGGAGACGGCCGAGCAATGAGTCGGCGTGGGCGATCCCTTCATCGTAGAGAGCGGTGATCTGGCGGCGGTCTCTCTTCGTGACTTCGTATGCGGTTGCGGTTTCTCCGCTTTGTTCAGCCTGGCGAATGCCGAGGAGGAATTGACCGGCGGCCCGTCCGAATAGTGGTCCCTTGTACTTTTTGCAGAAACGCCGTTCGAACTCTCCGGGAGGCGCCCCATACGGGCTGCGGGTATCGGCGCCGTGAAGGAAGATGAAGAACGGTGTTGTGTGGTTTTCGGTCAGCCATGCCTCGATTTTTGGGAAGGCCGCTGCAAGGTTTTTCGATCGCAGTGGTGACTCGGCCGGGTCAACCCCTTCCGAGTAGAGGTCGAAGCCCCGGTCGACACCGGATTTGGCAGCCATGAGGCCGGGGCCTGTCCATGCTGCGGTTTCGTATCCAGCCTGCTTCAGTACTTCTGCGAGCCGCGCCGACGATTTCTTCGCTACCGACGGGTAGCGTGAGGTGAGCAGTGCGCGGTTCGATGAGAAGGTCGATGGAGACTGGGCAATCGCCATCTCGAAGACCACAGAATCGGCGGCGATGGTGCTGAGATTTTCGCTTGTTTGGCGTTCGTATCCATAGGTGCTCAGGTGATCGGGGCGAACGGCGTCGAATGAAACCAGCACGATGTTGGGGCCATCGGGCACCGGGCTGTGGCGAATACACGCGGTCGCGAAACAGCAGGCGACGAGGGTCAGCCCGGCGAGGATCGTGGTGGGTCTTTTGAGATGTTTCAAGAGCCTCATTCTCCTTTGTGCTCGGGAGGTGATTCGACCGGTCATCGCCGACCTTCAACCTGTATGTCGAGCAGCGCACCGAAAGGATCAACCTTCATGGTAACTCGGACGGCTCTAGACCGTTGTTCCTATGTCAGTCAGCAATGTTACGATCGAAAATAACCGAGGAGCACCGCCATGCGACCCACTCTGAGATTGTTGGACACCGAGCTGCGAACCAGAATCATCGACGAGGCGAGGGGCCTCCTGTGTGGGCTCGGCACCGCCGTTCACAACGACGAGGTCCTCGCCCTGCTGGCGGACAACGGCGCCGATGTCGACATGGCCGGGCAGCACGTCAGATTCACCGATGACGTCATCGATCGGGCGTTGGCAACAGTGCCCGAGGGCTTCGCGCTTTTTGATGTCTTAGGAAATCAAACACATGATTTTTCGGGCAACAACGTTCACTTCACCCCCGGCTCGGCAGCCATCAGTGTGCTCGTTGACGGGGTCATGCGGCCACCGGTGACTGCCGATTATGTGCGGTACGCACAGCTCGTCGGCGGACTGGAGCATATCCAGGCTCAGAGTACGGCGTTCATTCCCGGCGATGTTCATGAGCAGGTCTCCGACAGCTATCGGCTCTTTCTCAGCCTGATGTACTGCGAAAAGCCGGTGATCACGGGAGCATTCACGGCCGGAGCTTTCACAGTCATGCGCGATCTCCAGCTCGCCGTGCGCGGCGACGCCGATGCGCTGCGGGCCAAGCCGCTGACCGTGTTTTCGTGCTGCCCGAGCTCACCCTTGAAGTGGAGCGATGTGACGTCGCAGAATCTGATCGATTGTGCACGAGCCGGCATTCCTGCGGAGTTGATCTCGATGCCGCTGTCCGGTTTCATCGCGCCGGTCACGCTGGTCGGTAGCCTGATCCAGCACACGGCGGAGACCCTGAGTGGTGTGGTCATCAGTCAGATGGCGTGCCCCGGAGCGCCGCTCTTGTACGGCGGCTCGCCCGCCATCTTCGACATTCGTTACGAGACCACGCCTATGGGCGCCGTCGAGACCCAGATGCTCGACTGTGCCTACTCCGAGATCGGTCATGCCCTGGGCATGCCAACCCAGGCCTACATCGCTCTCAGCGACGCCAAGAGCCTCGACGCACAGGCCGGGTTGGAGACCTCGATGGGTGCGACGCTCGCAGCCCTTTCGGGGATCAACAGCATCTCCGGGCCGGGAATGCTCGATTTCGAAAGCTGCATCAGCCTCGAAAAGCTTGTAGTCGACAACGAGATCTGCGCGATGGTGCAGCGTCTGGCGAGAGGCATCGTTCCCAGGGACGATTTCCCTGCGCGGCCGATCTTCGAGGAGCTTCTCGAGGAGAAACACCTGCTGATCGCCAAACACACCCGCCGCCATCTGCGCGAGGAGATCGTCTTCCCCGGCCCGACCATCGATCGCGCCAACAGCTCGAGGTGGCGGGAGGAGGGGGGGCTCACGCTGCTCGAAAGGGCCGGCGCTGAGGTGGAACGAATTGTTGCCGACGCCGACCCGTCACGCCTCGAAGACTCGGTCAAGAACGAGCTCGAGAAAGTGATGACGTGTGAGGCGCGCCGCTGGGGCATGCAGGCTCTACCAGGGCGGGAGTGATGCGCAGGCGGCTGTTTTTTGACCGGTCTGCGGCCACCCCTGATCGTATCGACGTGCTGGCATATCAAGGCATTCCAGCCGGCACAGAGATTCCCCCCCGTGTCATGGCGCTCCTGGAGGAAGCAATGGTCCTCTACTCCCGTTTGGTGGCGCCGACGGGGATCCGAGCTGAGATCAGGCCGGCCGATTTCGACAACATCTACCCGGGAGAGGGGAAGAATGCGGAGCGCACGCCTCTCGAGAAGATCGTCGAGAACGCCGACCGCTTGGCGCTTTTTGCCGTCACCGTGGGAAGGGACGTCAGTGACGAGGTGGGGCGCCTCTTCTCGATTGACGATCCCGCGACGGCCTGCATGCTCGACAGCGTGGCATCTGCTGGAACAGAGCGTCTTGCAGCTGGAGTCGCAGAAGAGTGGGGGGGCGAGCTGCGTGAGAAGCACGAGATCGGTACGACGGACCGTGTGCTTCCTTACAGCCCCGGCTATTGCGGCTGGCACGTGAGCGGCCAACGCAGACTCTTTGCGGCTCTGAGGCCCGAAGAGGTGGGGATCACCCTCAAGGAGAGCTGTCTGATGCGGCCCCTGAAGTCGGTTTCGGGTGTACTGGTGGCCGCCGACAGCGATGCCCACACCTTTGACATCGATTACCCATTCTGCGTGTCCTGTGCCACGCAGAGTTGCAGAGAGCGGATAAACTCGTTTTCGAGTGTCCATGGAGGGGTGTAATGGAGATTTTACGACTGATCGCGGTCCAGCTCGAGGAGGGCGATGACGAGCAGGTGGCCGAGCTGGTCCAACAGGCCATGACCGACGGGGTTGCGGTCGAGACGATTCTCGATGACGCCCTCATCGCAGGGATGGCTGTGGTTGGTGATCGATTCCGGAGGCACGACATTTTTCTGCCGGAGGTCTTGCTGGCAGCGAGGGCAATGAAGGCCGGATTGGCGCTCATCGAGCCCCAGCTCGTCGAAAGGGACGTGCCCAAGATCGGGACTGTGGTGATAGGGACCGCCCAGGGCGATCTGCACGATATTGGCAAGAACCTGGTCGGGGTGATGCTCCAGGGCGCCGGGTTCGAGGTGGTCGACCTTGGCGCCGACGTGGCTCCGGAGCAATTCGTAGATGCTGCAGTGGAGGCGGGCGCCGGGGCGATCGGCATCTCGGCCCTGCTGACGACGACGATGTCTGGCATGAAGAGCCTCGTCGACCTGGTTCGGGAACGAGGGCTTGGCATCAAGGTGATTGTCGGCGGGGCGCCGGTTTCCCAGGAGTTCGCCGATTCGATCGGCGCCGACGCTTACGGCTTCGACGCCGCCAACGCAGTGGAGAGAGTGAAGACCCTCGTTGGGGCGGCTTGAGGTGCACACCTTCCTCGAGCGAGTGCGCAGGGGCGGCGTCCTGGTGGGCGACGGCGCCATGGGGACTATGCTCATGGAGCGGGGACTCGGGGTCGGTGAGTGCCCGGAAAGCTTCAACCTCGATCGACTGGAGGTCATCGAGGAGGTAGCCGGCCTCTACGCTGAAGCCGGCGCCGACATCGTCACAACCAATACCTTTGGCGGCTCGGCTCTCAACCTCGAGCAGCATGGTCTTGGTGACCAGATCGAGGAAGCCAACAAGCAGGCCGTGCACGCGGCCAGGCGCGGTGCGGCGGGTCGGGCTTACGTCTCGGTTTCGTGTGGCCCCTGTGGGCGCATTCTCCAGCCCTACGGCGATACGCCGGCCGAAAGGGTAACGAAGAGCTTTCGACGCCAGCTGGAGGCTGCCTTGAGTGCTGGCCCCGACCTCGTCTGCGTCGAAACCATGATCGATCTGGAGGAGGCCCGCCTTGCGATCCAGGCGGTGCGGGAGTGTGATCTGGAGATTCCGGTCGTGGCGACGATGACATTCGACCATACGCCGCGCGGTTTTTTTACGATTATGGGGACCACCGTCGCTCAGGCGGTTGTGGGGCTCACCGACGCCGGCGCCGACATCATCGGTTCGAACTGCGGCAACGGCATCGACCGTATGGTCGAGATTGCAGAAGAATTTCGCCGGCACACGGATGGGCCTCTGATCATTCAGAGCAATGCTGGGCTGCCCGTCAATCAGGCCGGCACGGTTGTCTATCCCGAGGACCCAGCATTCATGGCCGAACGGGTCGATCGGCTCGTCGAAATCGGG
>CAZCEX010000348.1:0-5238 GCA_964497785.1 uncultured Thermoanaerobaculia bacterium
GGATTTTCAGTCCGCTGCTCTACCGACTGAGCTACCTGGGCACTCCAGGTCCGGGATTTATAACTCAGGGTTTTGCGGGTGTCAACCAGGATAAAGGTGGTCAGTGATGGTGGACGCTGAAAGAGACTCGTGCATTCGCTACAATACGCGACGTGGAAATACTGAGATTCTTTGCCGAGACCGGCTGGACCGCCAAGGTGGTGCTCATCATCCTGGTGATCTTCTCTCTGGGTTCATGGTCCGTCATCCTGGCCAAATGGCGCGAGCTCGGGGTGGCCTGGCGAATGTCGACAGCCTTCGTGCAAGCCTTCCGCAAGGCGGGCCGCCTCAGCGACGTGGCCCAACTCGTGAAGCGCTACAGAGACTCACCCCTGGCATCGATGTTCCAGGCGGGCTACACCGAGCTCGAGAGCCAGATCACGACCGCCAGAAAAGCGGCTGGACCCGACGGCGTGTATCGCATCCGCAGCCTCGACAGCGTGAATCGATCCCTCGAACGAGCGATAGGAGCCGAGCGGGAGCGCTTGCAACGCGCCCTGCCGATCCTCGCGACCACGGCCAGTGCGACTCCCTTCATCGGCCTCTTCGGCACGGTGTGGGGCATCATGAATACCTTCCGAGCGATCGGCGCCACCGGGTCGACATCGATACTGACGGTTGCCCCGGGTATCGCGGAGGCGCTCATCAACACTGCCGCCGGCTTGCTGGCGGCGATTCCTGCCGTGATCGCTTACAACCATCTCCTCGCCAAGGTCCGAAAGCTCGACCGGCAAATGGAGGACTTTCGCCTCGAGTTCCTCAATCTGGTCGAGCGGAATTTCACGTAGAAGGGTTTGGGGGTTTGATCGTCATCGTAGATCCTTATGTTTGCCATCAGTTTCGGCCCAATGGCGAACAGCGGCTCTATGCCCTGGAGTCGAAACTGATGGCAAACATAAGGAAATCCAAAAAGGACCCGATCCATGGCAAGTAAAGTCCACGATGAGCTCGGCGATCTGGCCGAAATCAATGTCACGCCGCTCGTCGACGTGATGCTGGTGCTGCTGATCATCTTCATCATCACGGCGCCAATGCTCGTGCAGGGTTTGAAGGTCAACCTTCCCAAGCAAGACGCCCCGTCGCTTGCCTACAAGGGGCCGGAGCCCCTGATCCTTACGGTGACCAAAGACAGGGTCATCCTGCTCGGCGACGAACCGGTCCACCTCAAGCTCCTGGCTGACAGGATCGGCGCGATGCTCGGCGGTCAACCACGCCCTGTCTACCTCAAGGCCGACGAGAACATCGCTTATGGCGAGGTCATCAGGGTCATGGCCGTGCTCCACTCGGTCGGCGTCGAGCAGGTCGGCATGGTGACGAGGCCGGAGGGGGACTAGTGGATCCGGTCCAGGATCCGGTTTCGCGGTCTCTGACCGAGATCGAGCGTAACCGGCCACGCATGGCGCCGTTCGTTCTCATTGCGGCAACCCTCCACCTCCTTGTGCCTTCCTCGGTCTTCCTGCTCGCCCATCAACGGCCGCAACCGCGGGCGGCCCAGCTGCCAACGATCTCGGTCCGACTCATCCAGGAGCCGCGGCCGCGCACCAGGAGACCGTCGACACCAGCAGCACGTCCTGTATCGACACCCATGCCGCAACCAACTGCGGCGCCACGACCGACCGCGGCGCCGCAACCAACTGCAGCACCTCCTCCCCGAGAGACCCGGGACACACCGCAAGCAAGCGCTGACGCGATGCCCGACCTCGATTCACGAACCACCACCCCAGCACCAACGCCTGAGGCTGCAGCTCAGGAAGGAATCGGTCGCGGTGGCCTGAGTCTCGGAGGCGGAGGCGCGGCCCAAGAGTCGGGCATCCCGTCGGACTTCCAGTTCACTTACTACCTGCAACGCATGCTCACTCTCATTGAATCGCGCTGGTACAAACCGCCAGTTGCTTCCGGCACGAGCGCTCGCGCCCGATTCACGATTCTGACCGGAGGGAAGGTCCAGGGGATCGCCCTGGAGGTCAGCTCCGACAACTCGTCGTTCGATCGCGCGGTGCTGCGAGCACTGTACGCGGCCAATCCCCTGCCGCCCCTACCCCCTGCCTACCGCAAGCCGTCGCTGACCATCCACCTGACCTTCACCCACACTCAATGAGAGATCCGAAGCCTGATCTGTGCCAGACTCGTCTGGGAGTCGCGGAGTCAATAATGAAAAACCTTGTCGCCCTCAGCATCATCATCTCGCTTGCCGTTGCAATGCCCATTGCCGCCCAGAGCGACGACATCTACCTCGAAATCACGCAACCGGGTCTGAGCCGCGTCGCTGTTGCCACCCCGCCGTTGCTCATCCTTCCAGGGACTCCGATCGAGCTCGCTCGATCGTTTCAAGAGACTCTCGACAACGATCTCTCCTCTGCGGCGCCGATTGCAGTCGTCGAACCGCGCCTGTATTCACTCGTCGAAGACGATCCAAGGCCGACCGTGCTGCACCAGCGGTGGCGCGCCATCGGGGCTCAGTTCCTTCTCACCGGGACGATCGTTCAGGCCGGTGGGCAGGTGGTTGTGGAGGCCCGTCTCGTCGATCTCGTATCGGGAGAGCTGGCTTACGCCAAACGATATCGTGCGGGGACATCTGCGATCGCTGTCTCGGCCCACACACTCGCCAACGACCTCGTCCAGGTCTTCACCGGAAGGCCGGGGCCTTTCTTGTCCCGTATCGCCTTCGTCTCCGATCGCACAGGGAACTCGGAACTCTGGATGATGGACTGGAACGGAACGAATCAGACCCAGCTGACGAAACACAACTCGATTGCCCTGGCCCCGGCCTGGTCTCCGAACGGCCGCCACATCGCCTTCACCTCTTTTCTGCGGGGACAACCGGCACTCTTTCTCCTGACGCCATCGGAAGGCTACCTCAAGCTGCTGTGGGACCGGGGTGGGGTGAACTCCTCACCGGCCTTCTCACCCGACGGCCGCGAGATCGCGTTCGCCTCCGCCATCGAAGGCAACGTCGACATCTGGATCATCGCCACCGAAGGGGGCGAGGCACGTCGCTTGACAACGGCCCGCGCGATCGACACCCAGCCTTCATGGGCGCCGAACGGGCGGCAGCTTGTTTTTACATCGGCCCGATCGGGCTCGCCTCAGCTCTACCTGATGGCGAGCGACGGTACCGGGGTGCGGCGCCTTACCTTTGAGGGCGCCTTCTATGACGAAGCAACTTTCAACCAGGATGCGACCCGAGTCATTTGCACGACCAGGGTCAACGGGCGCTTCCAGCTCGCCCAGATCGATATTTCAACCGGCCAGCGCATCGTCATCCCCGGCCCGGGGAGCAATGAGAACCCGACCTTCAGCCCTGAAGGGTCAATGATTGCCTTCGAAAGCTCTCGCACGGGCAAAGACCAGATCTTCATTACCGACGCTGAAGGAACACCTCTGCAGCTCACCAGCGCAGGGGAGAACCACTCGCCGGCGTGGACGGGCGCGCCGGGCGGCTCGTGAGGAGAACACATGAGTGATCGTAAGTACAGACATCGCGGATACATGAGTGACGATGACCACAAACCGGAGAGATCCCCATCCGGTCCCCGACCCGACAGAGGGTTCGACGGCGCGCCACGAGGCAGAGGCGTCGGCATCCCGGCTGGGGCAACCTTCAAGTGTGCGCGTTGCGGCAGCGAAAAGAAGGACGCCGAAATCGGACTCGACACCACCTGCTCGTCCTGTGGATCGGCTCTTCACAGCTGCACCAACTGCAACTACTTCGACACCGGCTCTCTTTTTCAGTGCCGCAAACCGGTCGAGGTCAAGGTCGACAGCAAGACCAAGGCCAACGACTGCGCCCTGTTCGAGCCGAAGACGATTCGGAACCTGAAATCGGCCCGCACGACGATGGAGGCCGGGACCGGCAGTCCGACCGACGCACGGGCCGCGTTCGACGCACTCTTCAAGAAATAGGGCAGGGGTTCAACCCAAAGGCGCAGACTCAGAAGAACGCAAAGACGCAGAGGCGCAAAGAGGCAAATCTGATTGACTTCCTTGCGCCTGCGGGGATAGAACTCGCCCCAGGTCGTTCAGCACAACCGTCTGAACTTTGCCCTACCCGTCGTTCGAGCTCGCGGTAATGGTCTCCAGGCCGTGTGCGTTCGGTCCGGTCTCTTCGCGACGCAGCATGATGGCGAAGAACAGCGCCAGGAAGCCAAGAATGCTGAAGGCCCACATGCCCGGGTTATGACCCGCCGGATTGGTTGCACTCGCGCCGTAGTGGTCGTTGAGGAACCCGATGACCATCGGCATGCCCATCACACCCACCTGTTGCACGAGCGTCATCACCGCGTAGGCGGTGCCGAGCCGTTTCTCGTCGACGATGTACGCCACCGAAGGCCACATCACGGCGGGAATCAGCGAGAAGGCAACGCCCATCATGGCCACCGGCACGGCGAGCGGCGTGACCTGGTAGGCCATCATCAGGAAGACCGGCATCATCAGGAACGAGCCGCCCACCATGAAGAGGGCGCGTTTGCCGACCTTGTCGACCAACAGTCCGAAGAGCGGGGTCGCGATCATCGCCGCGAACGGCAACACACTGTTGAACTGGCCCGCAGCCTCGCGCGTCAGCTCCCAGGCCTCCATGAAAAACTTGATGGAAAAGCCGCGAAACGGGAAGATGGCGGAATAGAAAGTCACACACAGCGCAACGACGAACCAGTAGGACTTTGTGAATCGAAATAGGTCCGAAAGTACCAGCTTGTCGGTCTCTCCCGCCTTGCCGAGACCGTAGCGACGATTCGCTCGCGATTCGAGGGCTCCATAAACAATTGCAGAGAGAACACAAAGCGATCCGATCACCGCCGCGATGATCAGCGGATTCCGCCAACCGGTAAAGGCGGACGGAACCCATGTCGGCATCCAGTCGGCGGAAAAGGACCCCAGGCGGGCGATGGTGAGATTGATGCCAAAGGCAAAACCGAGTTCTCGTCCTTTGAACCACTTGGCGAGGGCGCAGGTGATGGCGACGATCAGGGGTTCGGAACCGAGGCCAAGGAGGAATCGAGCCACAACCATCACCCATGGGTTCGAGGTCATGGCCATCAGAATCGCGGCAAAGGTGCAGATGGCTCCGAAGACAACCGTTGATTTGGCGGTTCCGTATTTGTCGATCATGATCCCGCCGAACAAAAGCACGAAGACCGCCGCGAGGCTATATGCGGAATACAGCATGCCGTATCTGGCTTCACTGAAACCGAGCTCCGA
>CAZCEX010000349.1:0-5233 GCA_964497785.1 uncultured Thermoanaerobaculia bacterium
TTATTGCGCGCTGTGGTCCCAGGCCGGGCCACCGCGTCCTGGGTTCCGGCCTCGAGGATGATGATCTTGGCGTCGGCGTTGGCGCCGGTCTCGAGGGGCACCACGACCTGCACGTCATCGCAGCTCCCCTTCTGGCGGTGGCCGTAGACCACCAGTCCGATCCTGCTCTCTGACGCCAGACCTTCCACCTGCTGGATCAGGACCTCCTTGGCAATCTCGATCTTGGTCGTTCCACCCATCTGGCCCCACATGCTGCCCGATGCGTCGAGGATGAAGAAAACGTCATTGCCTGCCATTGCGATCCCTTGATGGAAAACCAGGGCAAGGGCGAACATGAGGGTGTGAACGAGGTATTGGTACTGGAGGCGATTGGTCATGGTGAACTCTTTCTCGATCCGACTGAACCGTTGCACGTCGCAGCGTGACGGTCGGCCGGACCCGGACATCCCAACGGTGGCACCTACTCTAGCGCCTCCAGCAATCTCCGTGAAGTCCACAATCAACGGACGCCGACTCGCCGCGCGCAACTCGGTTGGGAAGGCAGAGTGCAACCTTCAAACAACCGCTCGGGGGCACGGATGCGAAACGTCGCTCCTTTTCGGGTCAGTTGACCTTGAAGGTAACATCCCCCGATTCGAAGAACCTGACGATCTGGTTTGCAGCAGCTACCCCGGCATTGATGTTGGCTTCCGCGGTCTGGGCGCCCATTTTTTTGGGCGAAAAGAAGAAACGACCCTCGTACTTCTCAACAATGTCGTCTTTGCAGGTCGGCGCGATATCCGAGAGGTAGACAAAATCCTCGCGTTCGGCGAACAGCCTCATGAGGCCTTCTTCATCGATCACACCGAGCCGGGCTGTATTGATGAGCGTGCCGCCCGCGGGCATCTTCGAGAGCAGCTCGAAGTTGATGGAATTCTTGGTTTTTGCATTCTCGGGGATGTGCAGAGAGACGTACTGGCACGTCTCGTAGAGCTCTTCCACCGAGCCCACAGGGGTCACGCCGTCATTTTTGATCGACTCATCGTCGACAAATGGATCGAAGGCATAAACGTCCATTCCGAAGCCGTGAGCCACTTTGGCTACGTAGAGACCAACGTTCCCGTACGCGTGGATACCGATCTTCTTGCCACGAAGCTCCGTACCAGGCTTGCCGTTGTAGTTGTTGCGGGCGTTCATGACCATCATGCCGAAAACGAGCTCGGCCACCGCATTCGAGTTTTGTCCAGGGGTGTTCATGGCGACCACACCCTTTTCGGCGGCCTTGGCGCAGTCGATGTTGTCATATCCAGCGCCCGCGCGGACAACGATCTTCAACTGCTGAGCTGCATCCAAGACCTCGGCCGTCACTTTGTCACTGCGGATGATCATCGCATCCGCATCGACGACCGCCGTGAGCAGATCCTTTTTATCCGAATAACTTTCGAGCAGCTGGACTTCGTAGTTGGCTGCCTTGAATACTTGCACGAGCTGCTCGACCGCAGCCGGCGAAAACGGTTTTTCAGTTGCTACCAGAACTTTCTTTGCCATGGAACCCTCCCTTTTTGCCCGATCCGTCACCCTAAATATGCGATATTCTCAGCAAAAGCAACCCATTCTATTCCCTTTTTCGGAAAGCCACGGCCGTCGTACACTGGGTGTATCCCACGATCCGGCAGGTGGGGAACGAGAGGATGGACAGAATGCTGACCCAGCAAAAAACACGGCGACCTGCTCGCGCCTTCGACCCTACGAGATCTTCGGGCTTCCTTCCACCGTGGCGGGGCTCGCTTCAGGTAGCGCTTGCTGCGTGTTTTGTGGCGACGGCAGCCGTCGCTGTGGCGACCGAGCCGCAGGAGTTACGGCTTGGGTCCGACGAGTGGCCGCCCTTCACCGCCAGCCCAGGGAAACAGCGGGCCGCGATCGACCTCGTCCACGAAGCTCTCGACCGCGCGGGCATCTCCGCGACCACATCCATTTTCGAATGGAAGCAGGTTGAGGCCGCGATCCGAAGCAGCGAGCTGGATGGCAGCGCGGCGATATGGCGCACCGAGCAACGAGAGAAGGACCTGCTGTTCTCAACGCCGTACCTGGAGAACCGGCTGGTGCTCGTCGGGCGTAAGGGCAGCGATGTGTCGGCGACGCGGATCAGCGATCTTGCCGGCAATCGGGTAGCGGCTGTGGGTCGTTATGCTTACGGCACCGAGGTCGAGAAAGCAGAAGGCGTGCTCTTCGTCAATGCACGCAACGACCAGGACAGTCTCGACAAGCTGCTCGCCGGCGAGGTCGAGTACATGCTGGTCGACGAGCTCGTTGCGCGCACCTTGATGGCGCACCAACCCGAGGACGTTGCAAAGAACCTCGAGATCGGGTTTATCCAACTGGCGCGGCGGACCTTGCATTTCGCGATCCGGCGGGATGTTGCGAACGCGGCCGAGATCATTGCAGCCTTCAACGCCCAGATTCGCAAGATGCAGGGAGACGGCACCTACTCCAAGATTCTGCAGGTCGGGTGGATCCGGGTGGATGTCGACGGCGACGGGCTTTTTGAGCTGGTGCCGCTCGGAGACCGGGTCGGCGAGCGTCCGCCAAGCTGGGTCTACGACGTTTTCGGCCAGATGCCCGAAGAAAGCCCCCCGGAGAAAGAGAGAGTCGTCATCCAGGGCAACATCTACAAGGGCTGGGATGCGATCCCTGACGACTACAAGCAAGCGCCCAGCCCGGGCGGCGGCACATCCTATAAGTACGGCACGACGTTGATGACGCTCAAGTTCTGAAGGGATGTCTTACTGCACGACGCCCGACCATGCGGATGTGCTTCCCTGCTCGAAACCGTCAATGAAAATCTCTACGACAGCCGACTCCAGCAGGCGTCCAGCGGCGTACACATCGACGGAGTCGCCGCCGCCGCCGCTTTCATTGCGATTATCGGTAAAGATCGCGATGAGGTCGTTCATCACGACGTCCATTCCGTTGTAGTCGCCGAACTCAAAACCATCGTTGATCGCCGGAGACTGCTCGCTGGTGAGGCGTATTGGAACGCTCCATGTCTGCGCACCATCCGTTGAGGTCGACCAGAAGAGGTCCACCGATTCGCGGCTCGGGTCCCTGCGGGTGTCATAAAACACCGCATGCACCGTTCCATCCGGCCCCACCGCCAACCACTGATGCCAGCGGTCCACGCTGGCGGCGTCATCGGTCTCGTGCGGGGTTGTTGCGGGGGCCCAGGTGCTCCCTCCGTCGCGTGAGTATGCCACCTGAATTCGAGCGTGATTGTTGGCCGGTGTGTTGCTTGCTGGAGCCGTGGTATCAGTCCACGAGACGTAGAGACTTCCGCCATACGGACCGTCGCTGAGGTCAGCGGCAGCTGCGATGTACAAGAAGACCCGCCGTGTATTCATCGAAGGAACGGGAAAGTCGTACGACGCAACGGACGTAGCCACCTCGACGACAGGGGCGAAATTGGCGCCACAATCGGTCGACTTTCGGACCCAGATCTTCCTTGTATCGTAGGCGGGCCAGACGTAATAGACGTTTCCTTCTTTGTCCGATGTGATGTCTGAGCCGATGCCTGCCTGGCTCGACCCACTCGAAAGAGTCGCCGGCGAGCTCCAGGTGTGGCCGCGGTCGCTCGAACGAGCGAACTTCATCGTGCCGTCTTCGTGCCAGGTGACATAGAGCGTATCCAGGCATCCCGAGCCGGGGGCGAGATCGACATGGAGGTACTCTTTGTCTGACCAACTGGCACCGAACTCGCGCCGTGGGTCGCTGCCGGCTTCGTTGGTCAGATCGCTCCAGGTCGCACCATAGTCCGCAGAACGATAGAACCACACACCGGAGCCGAGCGTCACCGTGTAGGCTTTTGTTCCATCGGAAGACCACGCCACCGTTGGATCGCAGCAGGTGTTGCCGAGCGGGAGGGCGGCGGCTTGCTGCCAAGATACTCCGCCGTCGTTCGAATAATGCATGACCTGGCCATAGCCAGGCCCGTTGGAGCCAGCAATGACACGATTCGGATCCAACGGGTTGATGGCGATCGCGGACTCGGCAGCGCCTGTGGGTGAGGTCACTCGGACGTCACCCATGAGCGCCTTCGAAGCAACAAACTGCTCCTCGGTCATGGCCGCCGCCTTCGACATGTCGACGGCAAGCTGACCACCTACCAGTCGCACCGCTCGATATATTTTGCCGTCAACCAGAAAGCCACCGTACTCAATGAAAAATCGAGGCAATGCGCTCCGTGGATACTGAACCGGTCCAGATCTGAGTAGCCCAGGATTCTCCTTACGCAGTTGCACGCGATAGAACACGGGAATCTGAACGTTGAGGTCGAGCTCGTTCCCGCCAAGAAGTCCGAGGTCCTCTTCAGTGAGATCGAAGTTGCGATCATCCCAAGGACCGTATTCCAGGAGCGATGAGTAGTCCACCCGGGAGTCGACGCCGCGGCTCTGGACCACCACCTGACTCGAGGCGATGGTCGGGGCCAGGAGGGCGAATCCAACAAGAGCAACGATGACCATCTGACGCATAATGGAACTCCTTTTCTACCCGGGACGTCACGGAACCCGGAGGCGGCCACGATATTATTGCGGCCTCTTTTATCACTCCGCGCGATTCATCGTGCAAACGCGCAATCAAGCTGGAAACACCCATCTGATCCAGGGCTTCTGATTGGCCCCCAGGATCAATACCAGGCGGGATTGGTCGGAGTTTTAGTTCGCCACGGGAACGATGTCAAGGGACCGGATGCTCCGCTCACCAAGAGAGAAGTCGAATGTAGTCCTATTAATTTCACTACAGGGGCGATTCGGGTCCGTCCGCCTGACCAGTACAAACCGAGTGGAGCAGCAATCCGTCACTCCCGACGATCAAAAAATCCTGACTCGATCCCAGGATGTCGTAGAGATTGGAATCGGTACCACTTTCGCGGTCGCTCCAGGTCAATCCATCGGGACTGGTAAGCACAACTCCCAGTTCCCCAACAGCCACGAACGAGTCGTGCAACCACCGCACTGTGTACAACGACCGTTGCGTCGGCGACGGAGCGTGGGTCCAGCTCACACCGTCCATGCTCGTGAGGATCAGCCCGTTCTTGCCAACTGCCACAAAACGCCCGCCACCCCAATCGACCGACGACAGGCCGCTGATCTCTCCTAGGTCCACCGGCACCAACTCGACGCCGTCGTCCGAGATCGCCATCACTCCGCGGATCCCGCCGTAGGTCGTCAACCCGACTGTGACAATTCGCGAACCGTTA
>CAZCEX010000350.1:0-5227 GCA_964497785.1 uncultured Thermoanaerobaculia bacterium
CCGCCTTGGCAAAGGCCTCGCCGAAGGTCCGGCCGCGGCCCATGACCTCGCCGGTTGACCGCATCTCCGGCCCGAGCAGGGGGTCGACGCCGGGAAAGCGTTCGAACGGGAAGACCGGGAGCTTGACGGCGGTTTCTGCGGCAACCCCGTCCCTGACGCCGAGCTCGGTCAGGGTTGCTCCGGCGCAGATGCGGGCTGCGAGCTCTGCCCAGGGCGTGCCCGTCGCTCGGGCCAGGAAGGGTACAGTCCGTGAGGCCCTTGGATTGACCTCGATGATGAAGACGTGGGCATCCTGGATGGCGAACTGAACATTCATCAGACCTCTGACGCCGAGGGCCAGGGCGAGCTGGCGGACCTGGCGGCGCAGCTCGGCCTGGAGCTCGAGCGGCAGGCTCACCGGCGGCGTCACAGCCCCCGAGTCTCCGGAGTGCACGCCTGCCTCCTCGATGTGCTCGAGGATGCCGCAGATGACGACGCGCTCTCCATCACACACGGCGTCGACATCCACCTCGAGGGCGCGTTCGAGGAAATGATCGAGCAGGACCGGCCGGTTGGGGTCGACCGCGGCTGCCCGTTCGAGGTACTCGAGGAGGTGCTCGTCGTCGTATACGATCTCCATCGCCCGCCCGCCGAGAACGTAGGAGGGCCGCACGAGGACCGGGTAGCCGAGGTGAGCCGCCGCGTCGATGGCCTCGGTCCCGGAGGTGACCATCGCCCCGGGGGGCTGCTCGAGGCCGAGGCCGAGGAGCATTTTCTGAAAACGGCCGCGATCCTCCGCGCGGTCGATGGCGTCACGAGGGGTTCCCCACAAGGGTATGCCGTGGCTCTCGAGGTCGGCGGCGAGTCGAAGAGGCGTCTGGCCGCCAAACTGCACGAGCACGCCGAGCGGTTTCTCCGCGCTGCACAGGTCGAGCACGTCCTCGCTGTGCAGGGGTTCAAAATGCAGGCGGTCGACGGCGTCGTAGTCCGTCGAGACAGTCTCCGGGTTGCAGTTGACCATCACGGCCTCGAAGCCCTGCGCGTTGAGGCCGGCGACCGCCTCGACGCAGCAGGCGTCGAACTCGATGCCTTGACCGATGCGAACGGGGCCGCCTCCGAGGATCATCACTGCCCGGCGGGACGGCGGCTGTTCGTCGAGGTCTGCGAATGAGCCGTAGAGGTAGGGCGTTCTCGCCTCGAACTCCGCCGCACACGTGTCGACCCGACGCCTGATGCGCCGGATACCCGCCTCGAAACGATGGGCCCGAACGCTGGCGGAGTCGAGGTTCCAGAGTCGGCCGAGCTGGGCGTCGGTCAATCCCAACTTCTTTGCTGCCAGCAGTGTGTCCGGGTCCTGGGGGCCGGTTGCCCTGAGGGCCTGCTCGGCGCCGACGAGGCCCCCGATGCGGCGCAGGAACCAGCGATCGATTCTGGTGATTTCAAAGACCCGCTCGATGTCCCAATCGCGGCGAAAAGCCTCGGCGACCTCCCAAAGCCGGTCCGGTCCGGCTTCCGACAGGTGCTGAGTGAGCTCCGTGTCGCCGGCGTTTTTGACATCGAGGGGGGCGTCGAGCGAGTCGCGGTCGACCTCGAGCGATCTGATCGCCTTGAGCAGGGCCTCTTCGAACGTGCGGCCCATGGCCGCGACCTCGCCGACGGCCTTCATCGCCGTGCCCAGCACCTGGTCGGCGCCGGGGAACTTTTCGAAAGCGAAGCGTGGAATTTTGACGACGACGTAGTCGAGGGCGGGTTCGAACGATGCGGGTGTCGATCCGGTGATGTCGTTGACGATCTCGTCGAGGTTTTTCCCGAGGGCGACCTTGGCGGCGATTCTGGCGATCGGGAAACCGGTGGCCTTCGAAGCCAGCGCCGATGACCGTGATACTCGGGGGTTCATTTCGATCACCGCATAGCGTCCATCGTCCGGGTTGACTGCGAACTGCACGTTCGCCCCTCCGGTTGCGACCCCGACGGCGTCGAGCACCCGGCGCGCCGCGTCGCGTAGCACCTGGTACTCCCGGTCTGTCAGCGTCTGGGCCGGTGCCACCGTGATGGAGTCGCCCGTGTGAATGCCCATCGGGTCGAGGTTTTCGATCGAGCACACAACCACGAAGGTCCCGGCTGCGTCGCGCATGACCTCGAGTTCGAACTCCTTCCAGCCGATGACCGAGGTCTCCACGAGAACCTCGTTGGTTGGTGACGCATCGAGACCGTGGCGCAGGAGCTCGGTGAAGGCGTCGCGGTCGTGGGCGGTGCCGCTGCCCCACCCTCCGAGAGTGAAGGACGGCCGGAGAATGGCCGGCAGGCCGATCTCCTTGAGGGCGGCAACGCCCTCCTCGATCGTTTTGACGGTCCTGGACGGGAGGACCGGGATTCCCGCCTTTTCCATAGCTCGTTTGAACCGATCTCTGTCCTCCGCGATGTTGATGGACTCGATCGAGGCGCCGAGCAATCGAATGCCGAGCCGGTCGAAGACACCCGCCTGTGAGAGCTCGACGGCCAGGTTGAGGGCCGTTTGCCCGCCGAGGGTTGGCACCAGGGCATCGGGCCTTTCGCGCTCGAGTACAGCGGTCACAACATCGAGGGTGAGCGGCTCCACGTAGGTGCGGTGAGCGAGCCGTGCGTCGGTCATGATGGTTGCCGGGTTGGAGTTGACGAGGATGACCCGGCAGCCGTCCTCGCGCAACGCCTTGACTCCCTGCACGCCCGAATAATCGAACTCACAGGCCTGGCCGATACGGATCGGGCCGGCGCCGAGGATGCACACCGATCTGGGCCCCGATGTATCGGTCGAAGCCGTCTGCGCGCGCCAGGTTGTTGCCGGTTTCATTTGATCCCCTCTCGGCAGACTTCGGCAAACCGGGAGAAGAAGCCGGCGGCGTCGTTCGGTCCGGGAGATGCCTCGGGGTGAAACTGGACCGCTTCGAGTCGAAGGCGCGGCAAGGCGAGGCCCTCGAGAGTTCCATCGGTGAGGTTGACGTGGGTGATCTCGACCTCACGCGGCAGGGAGGCCTCCTCGACCGCGTAGTTGTGGTTCTGGGAGGTGATGAGAACCCGTCCGGTCGGCAGCTCACGCACCGGGTGGTTGCCACCGTGGTGACCGAAGGGGAGCTTCGTCGTGCGCCCTCCGAGGGCGAGACCGAGGATCTGGTGTCCGAGGCAGATGCCCCACAGGGGGAGCTTGCCGAACAGGCCGACGGCGAGGTCGCGGGCATCGCTGACTGCGGCCGGATCCCCGGGACCGTTCGAGAAAAGAACGCCGGACGGCCGTTTTTCGAGGATTTCTTCAACGGTGGTCGCCGGCGGCATGACGTCGACAGCGAACCCTTCGCCGACGAGCCGACGAAGGATCGATCGTTTCACACCAAGGTCGATAACGACGACCGGCAGTTCTGATCTGGGGTCTTCAGCCGGATGAGACGGCGACCGCCATGGCCCTTCGATCCAGCGATAGCTTTCGGTGCAGGCGACCTCTCGAGCGAGATTGCAGCCGTCCGTGCCGCAAGCCGTTTTGGCAAGAGCCGAAGCTCGATCACGGGTCGCCTCGTCGTCCGCCACGAGCACGCCGGGCACGGCGCCGCTTTCACGTATTCTCCGTACGATCGCGCGCACGTCGAACCCCCAGCCCACGGTCACACCGTTCTCCTCGAGCCACCGGTCGAAGCCGATCTCGGACCTCCAGGACGAGGGCTCGGCATCGAGGTCTTGAACGACCAGTGCCCGCGCCCAGATGCGGTCGCTTTCGGCGTCCAGGGCATTGACGCCGACCTGGCCGACGTGCGAGGTCGTCAGACACAGGATCTGCCCGTGGTAGGAGGGGTCGGTGAGCATTTCTTGATAGCCGGTCATGGCCGTATTGAAGACCACCTCCCCGTCGACGTTACCCGGTGCGCCAGCCGCAAATCCGTCGAAGACAGACCCATCGGACAGTGCGAGTACGGCGCGCCGGGGGCGGGTGAGCAGGCGGGGTAATGCGATGCTGCGGTTCATGTTGGGCGGAGATTAGCACAGCGTCGTTGATCGTTCGGGTCATAGCCTTCTCCCTGGGTGGAGAGTCGTAGTAGGCTTGCCGTGATGGTTGCGGACAAAGGGGACAAGAAGTGGCAGGAGGTTGCGCGCCTGGTCCGCGTGGCTCGTGGCGGCGGTGAAGATGCTTTTCGAGAGCTGCTCGACCTCCATCGCAAGGCAGTGACCTCGACACTCTTCGCCTGCGGAGTTCGTTGTCAGGAGACTGCCAATGATCTCGCCCAGGACGTCGCCATCCGAGCCTGGACGCAGCTCGACCGCTTGGCGGACCCAAAGGCGTTTCCGGCGTGGTTGCGCCGCATCGCCGCCAATGCCGCTCGTGATCATCTGCGGCGTACCGCTGTGCGTCGGGAGGACTCGCTCGAGGCAGCGGTCGCGGTAGAGAGCGGGGACGACCCTCACGATCGAGCAGAACGGGTCTCTGAGATCCGCCTCATGCTGGCTGCGCTCGAGGAGGAGGACGAGGAGATTCTCCGCCTCCTTCGGGCTCGCAGCGAAGGCGTGCCGATCGCCGAACTCGCGGCGCAGGAAGGCATCGCCGAGGCGGCCATGAAGATGCGTCTCATGCGGGTGCGCAAACGCCTGCGAAAACGGCTCGAGGCTATGCGAAAAGGTGGGGGTTGATCAGCCGCGCACGGTGGCTGGACCGGTACATCAGGTGCGTGGAGAGCACAAAGGCATTTTTGAAACGCAAAGACGCGAAGGACGCAAAGAAAAGGCACAAAAAACTGAATCTTCGCGCTCTTGGCGTCTTCGCGTTTCATTGTTCTTTTGGTCCCGATCGGGTGGCACCGACTGAAAGCTCAGCTCCGAAGCCGTCGCGCCTCTTCGATGATCCTCCGTGCTGCTTGAACGGACTCGTCTTCGGTTGAAAAACGACCGAAGGAGACGCGGATCGACGAGGCGGCGAGCTTCGCAGAGAGGCCCATGGCGCGCAGGACGGGGGAAGGTTCGGGGTGGGCGGATGCGCACGCCGAACCCGTGCTGACGGCGAGATCAGGAATGGAGGCCAGGAGGGCTTCGCCGTCCACGCCAGGAAATGTGAGGTTCGAGGTGCCTGGAAGCCGGGCAGCGGCGCCGCCATTGATGATGACCTTGGGAATCGACTCTCGGATGCGGCTCTCGAAGTTGTCGCGCAGTGTGGCGAGCCGGAGCGACTCGCTCTTCAACTCCCCGGCGGCGATTATTAAGGCGCAGGCGAGGCCGACAGCGGCAGGAAGAT
>CAZCEX010000351.1:0-5226 GCA_964497785.1 uncultured Thermoanaerobaculia bacterium
GCGTCGTACCGCGAATCACCACAATGCCTATGCCGGGCAATGCCCGGGGAGGGCGCTGCGGCTGTGATCTCCAGCCCGTGAGGGAGGCCGCCGCTCGCTTGAGCAGCGTGGTCGCAGCCTTTTCGATCTTCTCCGCGCCACCGCGCTGCTCATGCGACGCTGGGATGGCCGTCCTACGGCATCCCAGAAGGCCGTTGCTGCGGAGAACACCGGCTAGGTATTCCCTGCCAGACGTGCCCCCGTCACGGCAACGAAGTCGTTTCAGGACCTCCTGGCCGCAACGGCGTTTCTCGAAGGATCCCGCAACTGAGGGACCCACAGCAGGCTTCGCCCGCCGCCTTGGCCCGCGACGGTCGGGTGTACTGCCGCTTCTTGTGCTTCGCACCAGCTCGTCGCACCGCTTCGCGTTGCTCCTCGGCGCTGGGGCCTCGAAACCGCAACGCGCCGGTTCTTCCAACGCGCTCTCCGTGGATTGCCACCCTTCACATTGTGCATTTGGCCTGCGGCCGCACAATATGAAGAATGGCACGTCCCGCCCGAGGCACCTTCTCGTTCTTCCGGCGCCACTATCGACGCAAATGGTTGGGGCTGTGCTATTATTTTTTCGAGCGAGCGCTCGAACGAAATTAGCTCGACGAGGGGTGTGATGAACCCACCGCCTGAACAGGCTCTCATGACCAGCGAAAAGCTCCGGGCGACCCCGGGCGCCAAGGCCGGTGATGCGACGCTGCGCGGCCAGAACACCAAGAAGTTCGACCGCAAGCTGGTGGAGATCCTTCGCACCGCCGCTGAAGTCTTTGCCGAGGTGGGCTACGACGCCGCGTCGATTCGCCTCGTGGCCGAGCGGGCCGGCGTCAGCGTCGCCGGGCTCTATCACTACGTGCGTTCCAAGAACGAGCTGCTGTACCTCATCCAGTACCACGTATTCGACGGTCTGGTGCGTCGCTTCGTTAGCGACAACAACGAACTGCTTGCTGCGGGCGGAGACGCGGCTCGACCGGAGACTCGTCTGAAGCGGTTCATCCGCAATCATCTCGATCATTTCTTGACCGACATGGCTTCCCTGACCGTGTGTACGAGAGAGCTCGGCCGCTTGGACGACGACTACTTGAAACAGGTCGAGGCCCTCCAGCGCGCCTACTTCTCACAGGCCTTCGAGATCTTCCAGGAGCTCTGCGACTTGAAAAACAGCAGCCGAACGAACCCGCGCACCGCCACGCTCGCTATGTTCGGGACCATCAACTGGGTTTCCTCCTGGTACGACCCCGGCAGCGACAGCACTGCCGATGAGCTCGCCGAAGAGTTCTTGAACCTCTACCTCCACGGGATTGGTGGGTCGTTCGAACCATCCGTAGGATCCAGAAGCAAAACAGCGGACCTGCCGCCCGGTGAATCGAACGGGGCAGTCTCCGGGAATCGCGACAGGGGAAAAGCATGAGGTACGCAGAGACAGGATTCGACCTCGAAATCGATCTGACACGAGGCAACATCGAGAGGGTGGCGACCGACCCGGAGCTCACCGAGCTCTACCTGGGCGGTCTTGGCACCAACGCCAAGATATTGTGGGACAGGGTTCCGCCGGAAGTCGAGCCCTTTTCCCCTGAAAACCTGCTCATCTTCAGCACCGGCCTTCTGGTCGGCACACCCGCCGTCGGGTGCAACCGGACCATCGTTTCGACCATTTCTCCTCAGACGGGGCTCATGGCGTACTCGATGATGGGCGGGTTCTTTGCGCCGGAGCTGAAATATGCCGGTTACGACAAGCTGATCATCCGCGGTCAATCTCCGGAGCTCGTCTACCTGTTAATCCACGACGACAAGGTCGAGATCCGCGACGCCTCTCACCTGCGTGGTAAAGGCTCACTCGAGGCTGCGGAGATGATTCGCCAGGAGCTGGATGATCCGAAGCTTCAGATCGCCTCCATCGGTCTGGCCGGGGAGAACAGGGTCTGGTTCGCGTCCATCGAGCAGGGCAGGTCGAGCGCCAGCCGCGGTGGCATCGGCGCTGTGATGGGTGACAAGAATCTCAAGGCGATCGTCGTTCGTGGCACCGGCGACGTGCATGTTGCCCGTCCGGCCGAGTTCATCCAGATGTGCAACGAGGTGATGCAGTACATCCAGAAACGCAACGAGAACCCGATCCCCGGGGTCATGCCGATCCTGGCGGGCCTCGGCTCACCGCAAGAGATGTTGATCCATGACGAGAAGTGGCATACCGAAAACTTCGCCTGGGGCAACTCCCGCCACCGCAGAAAAGGCTTCTGGACCGAGGAGGTCGAGAAGAAGTGGACCGACACCATGAAGGGCATGCGTACGCGGCTCGTCAGCTGCCACAACTGCCCGATGAAATGCGGGGCGACGATCTCCGTGCCCGGCCTCCCAACCTACATGATGAAATGCTTCTCCAAGCTCACCTATACGATGGCTGCGATGTCGGACCTGGAGTTCGGCCTGAGGATCGCCCAGGCCGCCACCGAGTATGGGGTGGATGCCTTCTCGGCCCCGCAGGTCATGGCCTTCGCCCTCGAGCTTTATGAGAACGGCATCTTGACCGACGATGATTTGCCGGGAATGCCCTCCGACAACGAAGAGCGGTTCTTCTGGTTGCTGGATCGCATCGTACGCCGTGAAGGCATCGGCGATGCGCTGGCCAACGGCACCCACTGGGCGGCCGAGGAGATCGGCAAAGGCGCCCACGAGTACGCGCACAACAACATCAAGAAGCACGAGCAGCTGCCGCTCAAGCTGGGCATGCTCAATCCCATCTACTTCCTCATGTACTCGACGGGTGAGAAGATCAACATCACCCAGATCGAAGGCAACTTTCCGCAGGCGCCTTTCGTGACGAGAGAGGAGCGGGAAGAGTTCTGCAAGGACTGGGTCCAGGTCCCGGATGAGAGGTTCAAGGAGTGGTTTTTGGACTGGGAGCTGCGCGGAGAGAAGTCCATTCCGCACTATCCGGGCATCGAGGCCACCTGCGAAATCGTCAACTGGCAGGAGCAGATGCACTACATCGACGATGCCACCGGCATGTGTGCCGGCTTGTCGTCATTCCCTCTCAAGCCGCCGTACCACATCCACAATCTGCCGACCTTCATCTCGGCTGCCACCGGCATCGAGCTGGATGAAGAAAAACTGACACGGATTGCAAAACGAATCCGCAACCTGGTGCGCGCTTTCAACATCCGGAGAGGCATGAGAAAGAAGGACGAGAAGCCGCCTGCGGACCACTGGAAGAGGCGGTTTCCCGAGCTCGAGGCCGAGCTGCTCAATGAGTACTACAGGTTCAAGGGGTGGAACGAGCAAGGCATCCCGACACGAGAGTCCCTGCACGAGCTGTCCCTGGACTACGTGGCCGATGACTTTCTCGAGCGGGGCATTTTGCAGGACGAGGGTTGAGCCGTGCAAGTTACCAAGAAGACGAAAATCATCAAGACCATCAGAATCGACGTCGACAAGTGCAACGGCTGCCGGGCATGTGAGGTAATCTGCTCCGCCTTTCACGCCACACCGCAGTACAGCAGCAACAACCCTGAGCGAGCTCGCATTCGAGTGATTCATTATCCGCTGAGAGACCTCTATGTGCCCGTGTACGCAGGAGAGTACACCGCAGCCGAATGCGCGGGCAGAGACCAATATACGATCGACGGAAAAGAGTACGACGAGTGCACCTTCTGCAGGGCCTCCTGCCCGTCGCGGGACGTCTTCAAAGAACCCGACTCCGGACTGCCCTTGAAGTGTGACATGTGTGAGTCCGACCCAACCCTGACGGAACCGATGTGTGTTCAGTGGTGTCTCGCGGATGCCCTGATATACGAGGAACGGGAAGAAGAGGTCGAAGAGGGAGAGACGCAGGAGGAGATCGAGATCGGGCTGGAAGCGATGGCCCACAAGTTCGGGTGGCAGAAGATCCTCGACACCGCTGCCCGCATGTCGCAGAAGGACTGAGTGTTTCAATGGACACTGTAGCCCCTTTCGCCGAAGCCATCGAGGAGATCAAGAAGGCCGGCGCAGAATCCTGCCGATTGTGCTTTCAGTGCGGAAAATGCGACGTCTACTGCCCGTGGAACCAGGTCAGGGATTTCAGTATCCGCAAGATTATCCGCGAAGCGAGCCTCGGCCTGACCGAGATTGAAGGCGATGACATCTGGCGGTGCACGACCTGTGGGTCGTGCCCTTCGATCTGCCCGAGGGGCGTTGGTCAGATCGAGGTCGGAGTGGCCATCCGCAGGGTCGCAGCAGAGTATGGAATGTTTCCCCCTTCAGTCGCCGCCGTGCGCAACGCGAGTGCGAGCCTCGTAGCCGAAGGCAACCCGTTGAATGCGCCCCGGGAGACCCGGGCGGATTGGGCCAACGGCGCGCCTGTCAAAGCGTTCGCCGAAGAGATGGACTACCTCTACTTCGTTGGCTGCTACTTCAGCTACGACCCGAGAATGAAGAAGGTCGCCCTGGCCACCGCCAACATCTTGGACAAGGCAGGAGTGAGCTTCGGGATCCTGGGCAGCGAGGAGAGCTGCTGCGGCGAGAGCATTCGCAAGACGGGCGGAGAGCAAGAGTTCAAGAACCTCGCCAAGTCAAACATAAAGGCCTTCATCGATCGTGGTGTGAAGAAGGTCATCGTCTCGTCCCCGCACTGCTATCACACCTTCGTCAACGAGTACCCGGAGTTCATGGTGCACTTCGAGGTCGTGCACATCTCCCAGCTCCTGGCTCAACTGATCGATGAAGGCCGGCTCGAGCTCAACGGTGAGTATCAGAAGAAGGTCACCTACCACGACCCGTGTTACCTGGGTCGCCACAACGGCATTTACGATGCCCCCCGACAGGTCCTGGGCGAGGTGCCCGGGGTCGAGCTGATCGAAATGCCTGCTTCCCGCCAGGACAGCCTCTGTTGCGGAGGGGGAGGCGGAAGGATCTGGATGGAGACGCCGAAAGAAGAGCGTTTCTCCGACCTCAGGGTGCAGCAGGCCGCAAAGACCGGCGCCGAGGTGCTCGTGACCGCATGCCCCTACTGCATCACCAACTTCGAAGAAAGCAGCCTGGGCATGGAGGGTGAAGACGCCATCGATATCAAGGACATCACCGAGATCATCAACGAGGCACTCATACCTTCCAGCCCCGAAAGAGACGACCAGTGATGGCGAATACGGACAGGCTCGATCGTTTCGACGACAGCAACCTCGGAGACGTCCTGGTCGTCGGCGGCGGCATCAGCGGCATCCAGGC
>CAZCEX010000352.1:0-5214 GCA_964497785.1 uncultured Thermoanaerobaculia bacterium
GGTGGCGGGCCCTGAAGGACCCGCCTACACATGAATACCGGCACGTTGCGCGTAGGCACGTCCTTCAGGGCGTGCCACCAAGTCGATCCGAAGTGCTCAACCAACCGAGGCGCCTGATCCGCGGGGACATCTTTGGCCGGGGCTGAAACGACTCGACTCCGCCTCCGGTGCCGAGGCGCCGTCCAGGGGGTGGGCTTCCGGCCGGCGATCTACCGGCTCGCAGCCTTTGCCGGGCTCACGGGCCGTGTATGGAACGATCCCGGCGGCGCCACCGTCGAGATCGAGGGTCCAGACACCGTCGTGCACCGTTTTGCCGACGAGCTTGCTGCCTCGTTGCCGCCTCTGGCGCGGCTCGACGCGCTCGAGATCACAGAGATCCAGCCCGAAAGCGACACAGGTTTCGTCGTCGTCGAGTCGGAGCAAGGAAGGCCAGAGGGCGCAAGCGTCCCCCCCGACGCAGCGCTTTGCGCCGCCTGCGCCCGCGATATGGGAAATCCCTCCGACCGGCGGCACAACTATCCCTTCACCACCTGCACCGATTGCGGCCCGCGCTATTCTCTCGTTCACTCCCTGCCCTACGACCGGGCCCGCACCTCGATGTCGTGCTTCCCCCTCTGCCCCGAGTGCGAAAAGGAGTATCGAGACCCGACCGACCGCCGTTTCCACGCCGAGCCGGTGTGCTGCCCGGCCTGCGGACCCCGCCTATGGTTGCAGACTGCCATCGCTCCCCCGGCCGACGACGGGAACTCCGACCCCGTCACCGAAGCTGCGAAGGCCATCGATGCGGGCCGGATCCTTGGCGTCAAGGGGCTCGGAGGGTTCCAGCTCGCCTGCCGTGCCGATCAGGCCGACGTCGTTGAACGCCTGCGTCAACGCAAGCAACGGCCCACCAAACCGTTCGCGATCATGGTGCGGGACCTGGAGGCAGCCAGAGAGTTGGTCCACCTCGAATCGCTCGATGAAAAGGTCATGACCTCCCCGCGGTGTCCGATCATGCTGGCGAGGGCGCGGGATGGCGCTCCGGTAGCGAGCAACGTCGCGCCGGGGGTCGGCGATCTCGGAGTCATCCTCCCCACCACCCCCCTCCACGTCATACTCATGCGACAGGTCACGGCGCCTGCGCTCGTCATGACCTCCGGCAACGCTTCCGACGAGCCCATCTGCAAGGGAAACCGCGAAGCCGTAACGCGCCTCGCCGAAATCGCCGACGATCTGCTGCTGCACGACCGCGACGTCGTACGCCGGGTTGACGACTCGGTCATGCGCAGCGCACCTGACGGCCCCTTTCTGGTGCGCCGAGCCCGCGGGTGGGTCCCCGAACCGGTGGCTATTCCAGACGCCGCCTCTGAGCCGCTGCTGGCGGTCGGCGCCCACCTCCAGGTCACCGCGGCCGTAGCGCGCCGGAACGAAGTCATCCTGACGCCGCACATCGGCGACCTCGACAGCGAAGAGGCTCGGTTATTTCACCGCGAGGCGATCGACCACCTCGAAGCCTTCCTCGAGGTCAGGCCATCGCTCATCGTCGCCGACGCCCACCCCGACTATCCGAGTCGGTGGGCGGCCGAGGCGATGGCCCGGGACCGGAAGGGCCGGCTGATCCTCGTACAACACCACCTTGCCCACGCAGCGGCCACCCTCGCCGAGCACGGCCGGCTCCCATCCGGTGACGAGCGCGCCCTCGGCCTGGCCCTCGACGGAACGGGGTGGGGCCCGGATGGAACCACCTGGGGCGGTGAGTGGCTTCTCATCGACGGGACCTTGAGCTGGCGACGAGTGGCATGTCTCGAGCCGCTTCCCCTGGTTGGGGGTGAAGCGGCCGTACGAGCACCATGGCGGGTCGCCGTGGCGGCGCTCGTCGCAGCCGATGCCTCCGCTCTCCTCTCCGAGACTCCGATGGCGGGCTTACTGACGAACAACGACCTGGAGACCGTCGCCCGTCTGGCGAAAACCGGCGACTGGCCCCTCGCCACAGGCGCCGGGCGGCTCTTCGAGGCGTGCGGCGCCCTGCTCGGCCTCGGCATCGTCAACGCCTACGAGGGCGAACTCGCCATCCGCCTCGAAGCCGCCGCCGCGGGCGCCCGCGCGTGGACCTCCTGGCCAGAGGTTGCCCTCGACGAGGTTCGGCCCGAGCTCCCCTCATCAGCCCTGCTTGCCGCCGCCGCCACTCGAGCAATCGCCGGGGAAGACACCACAGAAGTCGCCGCCGGGTTCCACACCACTTTCTGCCAGCTCGCCAACGAGCTCACCCGGAGAATTGTGGCGCTCCACCCGGGCACGTCGGCCGTGGCAGCCGGCGGCGGGTGTCTCGCAAACCGGTTGCTCCGCCAGGGACTTCTCGACGGCAACGACAGGGCGGTGCTGCTGCCCACCCGCCTGCCGCCGGGCGACGGAGGCGTCGCCTACGGTCAGGCCGTGCTCGCGGCCTCGTGTCTCGCCCGGGGCCTGGATACCCGGAGACTGGAACTACCGCTCGCAGTCAGTTGACGGTGTTCGACCAGGCCGTCGTATCGCCGCCTTCGAAGCCGTCAGCGAAGATGTTGTCCCAGGCGCCCACAGAGATCACGACTCCGAATCCCTGGGCGGTCTTTGATGCGACATGGACGCTGATTCCAGCCTGGGTGTCGATGAAGGTCTCTCCGACGCGCCACATCGTACCTTCGCCGGAGGAGTCGTCACCCGGGACAGGGTCGGCATCGTACGCCCAGGCGGGCTCCGACCGGCTGTCGATCTCGTGCACGATGATCGCTTCGCCCGGTAGGTGGGCATCGTACAAGTCGGTCCAGCCACGGGCCTCGACGGTGTAATACCGCGTCGAGTCGGGTATCGGGATCCGAGCCATGCGGTAGTTCGTCGTCGCCTCGAGGGCCAGGTAGTCAATGGAAACCGCCTCACGCGTGTCATCCTCCGGAATAAAGATCTCTTCCGGTAGGATCCAACCGAGGATGTCCGCCTTGTGATAGGCGATCGTATGTTTGCCGAGTCTACCGTATGTCGAGTCGAATCCGGTCCATCCATGGGCGTCGCTCATGACGTCCCAGCTGTTGTCGTAGGGCGAGCCGTCATTGTCCCAGTTGTTCGAGTGTGGCAGGCCGAACCCGTGACCCATCTCGTGCGACATGACGCCAACATTGCCATAACCCCAAGGGGGCTCCCAGGTCGTTCTCCATATCTTTTCGACCTCGTCGAGCTCAGCCGGCCAACCACCACCCCATGCACAACCGTCGAGGTCGGAGTTGAACATGAGATTGATGCCGACGTAGGGCGACCCTCCGTTGCTGAAGTCGATCAGTTCGTCGGCTGCGGCGGTGCAGTCGGCGAACAACAAACCGAGATCGGCGTCGTTGTCGGGGTTGCCGTCGAGACAGCCCTGGCCGGGCACCGCGATGTAGTCCGACTGCACCTTCGGCAGGGTCACCCATCCCACCGCCGTTGAGCCGACGACGTTGATGACATCGTAAGAAACCTTGCGCCAATAGTGGTCCAGGCGGCCCGGTGAGTTGTCGAACATGCCGACGAAGAAATCGAGGTCCTGCGGCTCAGCGGCGACATCGGAGAACTTGCACATCAGAGAGACCCACGGCTGCGAACCGCTGACGTCGGTCGGCGCCCGCTTGGCGCCGATGAACTCGAGCAGCTGCACGGTTGCCCGTTGCGGGTCTCCGGATTGAACGACCTGCAACCTGACGCGCTGGTTGTTGATCCGGTGAGGGCCACCGGCCGCTGCCACGAGAAAGGGCTCGACCCGCACTGAGTGCGCGACGCCGTCATCGTCGGCGAGGGTGTATGACGGGGGCGCCACCTTGTAGACGCCTGGGGCCGGGTCGGCCCAGTTGACGATCATGGTCCCCGTCAGCGATTCACCACCGGCGGCTTCGTTTGGCACCGCACACAGCAGTAGGCACACAACAACGGCGACAACAGCTTTCCGATACATATCGCCTCCCGCCGCAAGTATGCAACAACCATGGCTCTGCGTCGCGTATGATCACCTTTGGAGGTTCGACTCGTGGCGATCGACATCCACCTGCTCAACGACCCGGGGGCCATCCAGGGCTTGGTGCTAGAAATCGAGACCTTGGCAGCCCAGCTGAACCGCAAAACGGCCTTCATGGAGGTCTGCGGCACCCACACCCACGCCGTTGCGGCCGCCGGTTTACGCAAGAGACTCCCAAAGAACGTGCGTCTCGTCTCCGGGCCCGGGTGCCCGGTGTGCGTTACGCCGGTCGAGTACCTTGACCGTGCGATCGCTCTGGCCAATCTGCCGGATATCACGGTGTGCTCGTTCGGGGACATGCTGCGCGTACCGTCCAGCTCGGCCACCCTCGAGGAGGCACGCGCCGAGGGACTCGCCATCGAGATCGTCTACTCGCCGCGGGATGCGCTGGAGATCGCACGCCGTTATCCCGATCGCCGCATCGTATTCCTGGCCGTCGGCTTTGAGACAACGGTGCCCACCATCGCCGCCGCCCTCGCGGAAGCAGAATCAACAGGCGTCGACAACTTCCTCATCCTGCCGGGGAACAAGGTCATGCCACCGCCGATGCAGGCGCTGGCCGGTGACCCCGACCTGCGCGTAGAGGGCTTTTTGCTGCCCGGCCACGTCTCTGTGATCACCGGCTGGGAGGCATTCCTCTTCCTCGCCGACGAGCACCAGATGGCCGGCGCCGTCGTCGGATTCGCCCCCGCCGACGTCCTGCGAGGCATCATCGAGCTCCTGCGTCAGCT
The DNA here is from genome assembly GCA_964497785.1 of uncultured Thermoanaerobaculia bacterium. Lineage (GTDB taxonomy): Bacteria > Acidobacteriota > Thermoanaerobaculia > Thermoanaerobaculales > Sulfomarinibacteraceae > CAZCEX01. The sequence continues at coordinate 4,726 of CAZCEX010000352.1, forward strand.
CATCGAAGGCCGCCGAGAGGTCGTCAATCTCTACAACCGGGTCGTCGATGCCACTGGAAATACCGCCGCGCACGAGATCGTCGACCGCTTCTTCGAGCCCACTACGGTCGAGTGGCGGGGATTCGGCCCCATTCCAGGGTCCGGGCTCGGTCTCAAACCCGAGTGGCGCCATCGGGATGCGTCCCTCATCGAGGTCGAGCTACCACCGCCCCGAGAACCCGTGGGCTGCCGCTGCGGCGACGTGCTGCGCGGTCAGATCGAGCCGCCGGAATGCCCGCTCTTCGCTTCGAGCTGCACCCCTGACTCGGCTATCGGCGCCTGCATGGTCTCCTCCGAGGGCGCCTGCGCCGCCTGGTACCGCCACGACCGATTCGTCACCGGGGCCGAATCATGAGCCGCCGACGCGACAAGATCCTGCTCGCGCATGGCGCCGGGGGACGCCTCACCGGTGAGCTCATCTCCAAGACCTTTCTGCCGGCGCTGACGAAC
>CAZCEX010000353.1:0-5106 GCA_964497785.1 uncultured Thermoanaerobaculia bacterium
TCGCCTACGCGCCGGTCACCGACTGGCGGTTCTACGACACCATCTATACCGAGCGCTACATGGATACTCCGGAGGAGAATGCCGAAGGGTATGCAGCATCTGCTCCTTTGACGTATGCCGACGCGCTCGACAGCGCCCTGCTTCTTGTTCTCGGCAACATGGACAACAACGTTCATCCCCAGAATACCCTGCAGCTGGTGGGCAAGCTCGCGGCGGTCAAAAAGGACTTCGAGCTGATGATCTATCCGCAGACGCGGCACGGTGTGCGGAGGTCCGCCTTCGCACCGCATTTCCACCGCCTCAAGGTGGAGTTCCTCCGCCGGCATTTGCTCGGGCATCAAGATGTCGCGGTGGCAGCTCCATGATGAGCAAACGCGAGGCGCCACCACCGAGGTCTCTGGAGACGACCAGGGGCATCTGAAAGGCCGTGAGGTCCGCCTCAGCCGGGCACTCCAGGCAGATGACGCCAGTCTCAGCCAGGATGCCGGTTTCGCCTGCAAAGATCAGGGTTTCGAGGCCTTCCTCCCAGTGGTCAAATGGGGGATCGGCCCAGACGAGGTCGAAAGACTGTCTCCGCCGCGCGAGGTCGGCGACGGCGGCGCGAGCCGGACGGCACATGACGCGGGTCATGGTGTCTGCGGGTTCGAGCTGGTTGATGTTGCGCCGAATGATGCCGGCCGCAGCGCGGTGGCGCTCGACGAATACCGTCCATCGAGCCCCGCGGGACAGGGCCTCGAGGCCGACGGCGCCAGTTCCGGCATACAGATCCAGGACATCAGCGCCGACGACCCGTGACCCTAATACCGCGAACGCGCGTTCCCGGAGGGCGTCAGGGGTTGGTCGCAGCGGCATGCCTTTGCTCGGGCCGGTAAGGCGCCGTGATCGCCACTTTCCACCTGTGATTCTCAAGAATCGACCCGCATGATGACCCGCGAGGCCTCTGCGCCCGGTACGATCTCGATGATGCCAGTGACATCGTGAATCAGCACGATGACACCACTTTCACGGACCTCATCGACGGTCGCCATGGTTCCGGTGAAGAGCTCGACACGGTCGCCTCTCTTCGGTTTCCAGGTGCGCAGGGCTTCGTGGGATGGGCTGGTCTCGGCAACGCGCCGTTCCAGGTCGTCGAGTGCAGCCATCAGGCGGTTGGTCTCGAGGCCGAGTACTTGCAGGGGGGAAAAACGGATCTGGCGCGGTGATCGCCCCGGCAGATCGAGAGAAATGGTGACCTTAGAATCATCGTTGTCGAGCGAGGATTGTCTTTCGCCGCGGGCGCTGTCGCCGACCTCCTCGAGAACCTGGAAATAGACCTCGTACTCGGCCTCTTCGAGGGCCAACTGCCTCAGAAATACCTGCTTTTCGCCCTCTCGCACGGTGGTCACTGCCATCCGGTTGTCGAATAGGGTGATTCTCGTGGTTGTATTGCCGATGGTCCGGTGGCGCTCGACCAGCACAGTTGGAATACTTTGAGCGCAGAGCACCGAGGCCCAGACCAGGGCGCCAAGGAGTCCGAGTCGCTGTGGTGTCATGGTCCCCCGTCGCTTTCGAGAGCCGCCTTCGCGGCGTGCGTGGCGAAACCGAGCACCGCATCCGGTGCAATCTTGCGGTCGAGGAGGGCGGCTCGTGCGGCTTCGAGGGCACGTCCGATGTGTGGTCCTTCGGGAATGCCCGCCTCCCGAAGATCACGGCCGCCGATAGGCAGCACCGTTCGGGCTGCGGCATCAGCGGCCTCGGCGAGTTTTCGACGTGGTTTGAGCTGCAAAGCGGCCATGGCGAGAAGGAGTGCTTCGGGTCCAGCATCTTCGACCTCGAGAACCCTTTTGCTGAGGGGCTGGTCATCGACTGCAATCGCACGCAAGAGGTTGATGCTCGTTGGAAGTCGGGCCATGCGGCGTCCATCGGCGCCGGTCAAATGGAGACGCTCCGCGAGCAGCACAGGGCCATCGGCGGCGGACTGCACGGCGAGCCCGCCGAGAAAGAGCTGGATCGGCGGCGGTGGAGGGCCGATGTGTTCCACCAGATACCAGGCAAGCTGGCCCTCGACCTCGAGCATGAAGGTCCTGATCCGCTCGCTCCAGGAGAGAACCGGGCAGATGGCCTTCAGGAGGCCGAGGTCGGCAAGAAGGGCGAGGGCGGGTGTCCGGTGTGGTTCGGCGAGTAACTGGTCGAGCTCACGCCGGAGTCGGTGACCCGAGAGGCGGTTGAAAACGCCTTCTTTCACGGCTGTGCGGATGAGATGGCGGGTATCGGGAGCGATGTTGAAGGCGAGGCGGCGAGCATATCGAACCGCGCGGACAGCTCGGGTCGGGTCGTCGATGAACGACAGAGAGTGTAAGACGCGGATCTCGCGGTGAGAAAGATCTCGGCGGCCGCCGAAGAAATCGATGAGTTGGCCGAAGCGATCGCCGTCGAGGGCGACTGCCAGGGCGTTGATCGTGAAGTCCCGCCGGTAGAGGTCTTGGCGAATGAGGGACGTCGCGACCTCCGGCAGCGCGGCCGGAGTGTTGTAGAACTCGGTCCGTGCCGATACGACATCGACGGAGTGCCCATCAGGCAGGGTCAGCACGGCCGTCATGAAAGGCTCGTGGGCATGGCAGCGGGCGCCGAGGCGTTCAGCGAGGTCACGAGCGAGCCGGATCGCATCCCCTTCGACGACGAAGTCCACGTCCTCGTTGGGCCGTTCCAAAAGCAGGTCGCGTACAACTCCTCCCACGAGGTAGGCCGGGACGTTGTGTTCGCCCGCCACCAGACGGGCCACCGCAAGCAGATCGCTGACCCACTCCGGGGCGACCTCGCGGAGTAGACGTGTGACCGATTGGGTCACAGGCCGTTCCGCCGCCATGCGGTGGTCGAGCGCGGACCCAGCTGCGGGCAACCGTTCAAACAGGTACCGAAACAGCTCCATGCGGGTGATCAGGCCGACGGGGCGACCGCCCTCGGCCACGATCACGAAACGGTGGGACCGCTCCAGGAAGAGTGTTTTGAGCTCGTCGAGAGCAGTCGCCGCATCGACCATTGGCACTCCCGGCTGCATCATGGTGCTCACGGGCCGGTGGCCGAGGCCGAGTGCTGCAGCGCGATCGAGAAGCTGGCGGGTGACCACCCCGATCAGTTCCTGATCTCGGGTATCCGCTACCGGGAGGGCGTTGACACGCAGTTGGTTGATCCTCTCCCTCGTTGCATCGACGGTGACATTGGCATCGACAGAGAAGATTTTTCGACCTGCGACGGCGCCTGCCGTTGCCGCTGGCGGGGCCGCTTCCTCGAGGCGGCGCCACAGGTCCTCGCGAATCTCCACGACCATGCGGTCGGCGATGCGTGCCGAGGCGGCGGTAGCGTGCCCCCCGCCGCCGAGGGCGCGGGCGACCTCACCGACATCCAAGTTGGCCAGTCGTGAGCGAAGGATCACCTGGACGTGGGGCGGCCGAACCATCAGTGCAATCCCGACGGGGATCTGAAAGGTGTCCATCCAGCGGTGAACGACGGCGGCCGCCTCCTCGTGGTAACGATCCACCTCAACTGTCGACAGTGCCACCTGAACGTCGCCGAAGCGGCGTTCTTCGGTGCCCTCGACGAGGGCGTTGAGCAAGCCGAGTTGCTCCGGTTCGAGGTCCTTGGCCACCCACCTGCGCACCCACGAGAGTGTGGCCCTGTGCTCGAGGAGCCAGGCCGCCGCTTTCAAGTCATCGGGGGTCGTATCACGGAAAGTGAGGCTGCCGGTGTCCTCATAGATCCCCATCAGGAGAAGCGACGCCTCTTCCGAAGAGGGCTCGATGTTGGCCTCGCGAAGCAGCTCGACCATCAGCGTGCAGGTTGCACCGACCCGCCTCGAGATGATCGTATCGGCCGGCAAGCCGTCACCTTCATGGTGGTCGATGAGGGTGATCGGACATTTGTCCCGAAGCACGAGGTCCCAGGCCTCTCCGAGGCGGGTGGGGCTGGGTGTGTCGAGTACGACGGCGTGCTCGATTTGGTGCCGACGTGCCTCGCGCAGCTTGACCTCTGGGAGGCTGATCGCGGTCTCGGCCCGGAAACGCCTGACCGCCGCCTCGAGAGAGCCAGGGAACAGGACGCGGTGGCCGGGAAAGAGGCGAACGGCGCACACCGCCGAAGCGAAGGCATCGAAATCGGCAGAGACGTGGGTAGTGATGATGCGCACGATCACATTGTAGGTGGGGTTGGGTCTGTCTGCAGATCGAGTGGCCCGGCCGAGAGGTTTTTCTTATCTTGAAATTTGTCTACCTGTTGTATACAATCCCCCAAATCAAGATCTGCTGGCAATTTTTGCGGCCGGCATGACTTCATGGAGGTCGAAATGATGTCGGAAACTTCTTTTTCAATCAGGCTCGGATGTCTTGGCATGTTGGTGGTTTTCGCATTCTTAGGGCCGGCCGCTGCCGCCGAACGGACGGTGCTGGGTGAGTTTATTTCTTCGGACTACTGTGTTGATTGCCAGGCCGCCGCGCCCTTCGTATCCGGCCTGATCGACAGCTACCCGGACTTTGGCGTCATCGGCGTTCACTTCGGTGATGAGTTCAACACCTCCTGGGGCAACGCGAGGGCGACCTTTTATGGCCCGATGGGTTTCACGACGCCGTTCTTCGTCTTCGACGGCTTGACCGCGCCGGCGAGCCACACCCTGTACGAAGCCGAGTATCTGAGCAACCTGGCGGTGGTGACCGACGTGACGATCGACCTCAGCGCGGCGCCCTCTGCTGGTCGCGACGAGGCCTTCGACTTCACGGCCCACGTCTGTGTCGAGACCGGGGGACAGAGCAAGCTCATGCGGATCTATATGGTCGAGGTGCTCGACAACTATCCGGAAACCGCCGACTTCGACCGTAACGGTTTCCGGCAGGCGGCCGCGACCGAAGACTTGCCAGTCAACGCCGGAGCGTGCACCGATGTTGTCAAGACCATGACGCTGGACGCCACGAGCATGAGCCGCACCCAGGACGTCAGGATCATCGCCTGGGCGCAGGCGCCTCTGGATACCGGACCGGCCGAGGTCTACCAGGCTGCGATTCTTTCAGGGCCCTTCGACGGCATCTTCTCCGATGGATTCGAGTCGGGGAATATTGATAGCTGGAACTGATCGGCGGC
>CAZCEX010000354.1:0-2920 GCA_964497785.1 uncultured Thermoanaerobaculia bacterium
CATCCGACCCGATCATCGGTCCGGCTCAACACCGCCGACAGATCGCGGAGCTCGCTGTCCACCCGCCGGCAACCGCCGCACCGTGCACGGCTGCGATCGTCACTTTGGGGTGGGACAGCACCGCAGCGAACAAGGCCTCGAGCCGGCGTGAGTCCTCGAGATTGGCGTCGTGGTCACCGCCCAAGGCGATCTTCTCGAGCGCCGCCAGATCAGCGCCGGCCGAGAAATGCTTGCCCGTCCCGGTCAAGATCACCGCCCGAACGGCCTCGTCGGTGCGTGCCGACTCGAGAGCGTCGACGAGCTCTGCAGCCATTTCCGCCGACAGCGGGTTTGCTCGCGCCGGGTCGTTGAGCGTGAGAATGAGGATGGCACCGTCGTATTCGCGCAGTACGATGTCGTTCATGCCGTGATCATAGCGTGGCAGCCCAGGTTTTGGCTTCAGGTATGATGAAACGCTCATGAGCCGAACTGCCACCACTTTTTCATTTTTTTCACACCTCCTCCGCGACCTTGCGGGAACGCTGGCCGGACGATGGCGGCGATTCCAGCGTCGGGTCGCTGGCGGCGAGGAGTGTGCCGCCGTAGGGGTCGATGTTTTCCCATTCTTCGAGCAGATGACCGGGGTCGGATGGTACGAGTGGAACCTTCTCGCCGCTCTCGATCGGCGAGATGACGGTCTCGAGTTCAACCTCTATGCTCACACCTTCCTCGCCCCTGACGATCCGGCAGCATGTGCCATGCCGGGATCGAGAAAAATGCGACTGCGGGTGCACCACCTGCCCAGCGACCTCTTGTTCCCCGTCGGGACCACGCTGAAGGCGTTGCGCAGCCTGATTGAACCCCTGTTGCGGGTGCTCGACGGCAACGATGTCCTGTTTGCACCCAACTTCTTCATGCCGCGAAGCCAGCTGCCTTATGGGCCGACGATCGTGGCCACCGTTCACGATCTCGCCTTCAAGGCCATGCCAGAAACGGTCGACTCGGCAACCCTCGACGAGCTGGCCGGCAACCTTGGAGAAACCCTGTTTCGCAGCAGCCGCCTCGTCGCGGTGTCCGACGCCACCGCCGGCGACATCGGCGAGCACCTCAACATCGACCCGGGCCGGGTGCGAGTCGTGCACGAGGGACTCGACCCCTTCTTCGCAAAAGACCACCATGCGGAGCTTCCGGACGAGGTACCCACACCCTACCTCCTGTTCGTATCGACGCTCGAACCACGAAAGAACGTGGTCGGGGTCTTGCGCGCCTTCGACTTGATCGTCGAGTGGGGATATCAGGGCCACCTCGTTCTTGTCGGCCGGTGGGGGTGGCACACCGAAACGATCCGCGACGAGCTCGAGCACTCACCTGTGCGCGACCGCATCGTGCACCTCGATTACGTCGAGCGTGATCAGCTCGCCAGCCTCTACCGCAGCGCCGATGCGCTCCTGTTCCCCTCCTGGATGGAAGGTTTCGGGCTTCCTCTGCTCGAGGCGATGGCGTGCGGCACACCGCTCGTGACCTCGGGCTGCTCCGCCATGCCCGAGGTGGCCGGGCCGGCGGCCGTTTACGTCGATCCGGCGAGCCCACACGGCATCGCATCTGCGGTGTCGTCATTGATCGCCGACGAGTCCCTCCGTCTTCGGCTCGGCGAGGCCGGACGCAAGAGAGCTGCCCTATTCTCGTGGGACAGGGCAGCGGCAGCGACGGCCCAGGTCCTCCGCGAAGCGGCCGGTCTCCCTTTGACCGGGGCTGATGAATATCGCGTGTGACGCACGCGCCCTGGTCGGTCCGGCAACAGGGGTCGGTACCTGGACCACTCAGGTCATGGGCGGACTCGCACGCGACCCGGGAAATCGGATCGTGCTCGCGGCCTCGAGGCCCTTGACCCTCGAGGCGCCTCTCGTGCAGGCCGGCGTCGAGACCACTCCCGTCCCTCGGATGCCTTGGCCTGGCACCCTCTGGCTCCATACCGCGCTGCCACGTCATATCGCCGAGTCACACGCGGATGTCTTCATCGGCGCCCTCGGCGTCCTGCCGAGACGGTGTCCCGCACCCGGGGTGCTCGTGGTTCACGACCTCACCCCGCGCACTCATCCTCATCGCCACACGCTCGCCAACCGTTTCTGCTTCAACGCCTACCACGAAGAAAGTCTGGACGCTGCGGCCTGCGTCGTGGCCGTCTCCGAGGCGACAGCTACGCAGCTGTTGCAGATCTTTCCCTGGGCCAGAGATCGTCTCGTCGTCATCCCCAATGGCGTCGACCCGTTCTTTGGCTGTGCGGATGCGGATGACGACGGAGAGGCAATCCGCCGGCGTCACGCGAATGGACGTCCCTTCATTCTCCATCTCGGAACGTTGGAACCACGCAAAGGTCTCTTGACCCTCGTCGATGCATGGGACGAGCTCCACGCTGACGCAGCCGATCCGCCGGACCTGGTTCTGGCGGGGAGAGAAGGGTGGGACACAGGACCGCTTCATCGACGCATATCGCGGTCCCGTTGGCGCTCGAGCATCCACCTGCCCGGCTATGTGAGCCGAGAAGAAGCCCGGTCGCTGATGCAACACGCCGCCGTTTTTGTGCTCGCCTCGGAGGCCGAGGGCTTTGGTCTCCCGCTGGCGGAAGCCATCGCGTGTGGCGCGCCGTGTATTGCCACGGACATCCCTTCGCTCCGGGAAACCGGCGGAGACGCCGCGGTGTATGCCCAGACAGGAGATTCGCAGGGGTTCAGCGAAGCGATTCTCGAGGCCCTGAAACCCGATGTGAGAACACGGTTGCGAACGCTTGCGGTCGCTCAATCCAAGCGGCACGGGTGGGAACCCGTGGTCCGCACTTGGTCGGACCTGCTGCATCGCGTCGCCGCAGAGCGCCAATCAGTTTCTTGAACGGCACCCTGCGACTTTTCGACTTTTCGACTTTTCGACTTTTCGACTTTTCGAC
>CAZCEX010000354.1:3020-5100 GCA_964497785.1 uncultured Thermoanaerobaculia bacterium
ACGGCACCCTGCGACTTTTCGACTTTTCGACTTTTCGACTTTTCGACTTTTCGACAAGCATGACGCCTTCTGTGTTGCGGTCTCGCCGTACAGCCGCGCTGCCGTGAGCGGCGCGCGGTTTGCATTACAGGACCCGTTGGGTAATAATTCGTAACACCGGAGTGTGCAACGATGGAAGGCAAACAGACGATCATCACCTTCAAGGCGGAAGAGGCGCTGGTCCAGGCAATGGGGGACATCGCCAACAGGTCTGCGTTCATCAGAGCCGCAATCCTGGCCGCGCTCGACGGCACCTGCCCCCTGTGCCGGGGCACGGGTGTAATGAATCCGCAGCAGCGCCGGCACTGGGATGAATTCAGCCGAACACACCAGATCGAGCGCTGCGGAGATTGCGCCGAAACCCGCCTGGTCTGCAAGGCTGAATCCGGTCTCGGGGACGAGCCATGATCCGACGCGCCCTGCTCGCTGGCTTGGCGACACTGGTCGCGCTCGCCGCCCAGGCTTCTTCGGAGGCGTCGCTGACGGTTATGGTCTCCATACCTCCACAACTCGAGGTGGTCAAACGCCTGGGAGGCGACGAGGTAACCGTCGAGGTGCTGATCCCTCCAGGGAGGTCGCCGACCACCTATGAACCGAGCCCCCGGCAGCTCGCCGCCCTCGCCCAGGCAGACCTGCTCATCACGGTCGGGGTACCGTTCGAGCGCCAGGTGATGCGCCGAATCAGCACGGTCGCCCCACAGCTCTCGCTGTGCAGCGCCGCAGACCAGAGACAGCACTCCCATAATCCAGGTCCGGCGTCGGATAACCCGAGCGGCTCGACCACACACGACCACGGCGCTGGACCGGACCCACACTTCTGGCTCGACCCGATGGCTGCTCTTGCCCACGCCGAGATGGTATTCGGCTGCCTGTGCGCCGTGGCGCCCGACGAATGTCCCCGGTTCCGAAGCGGGCTGGAGTCCTACCGAAAAGAGCTCGAGAAAACCGACCTCGAAATCGCTCAAAAGCTCGCCCCACTGGTCGGCAAGACCATGCTCGTCTTCCACCCGGCATTCGGTCATTTCGCCGACAGGTACGGGCTCCACCAGCTCGCCATAGAGCACGACGGCAAAGAGCCCACGGCGAAAAGTCTCACAGAGGTCATCAGCCGGGCCAAGAGTCTCAACATACGGGTCATTTTCGTCCAGCCGCAGTTCGCCGCCCCGAGCGTAAACGCGGTCGCCAACGCTCTCGGGGCCACCATCGTCAAGCTCGACCCGCTCGCCCCTGATCTCGTGGCGAATCTCCGGCGCATCGCGGACACGGTGGCTCAAGGGCTCGGTGACGCCGGCGGGGAGAAGCCGTAATGACTCACCAACCGGTGATCGAGGTCGAGGATCTCAGTTTTCGTTACGGCAATCAGGAAAAGATACTGGATCGTGTGACCTTTGCCATTTCCCGTGGCGACTTCGCCAGCATCATCGGCCCGAATGGAGGCGGCAAGACCACCCTGCTGAAGCTCTTCCTCGGCCTGCTCAAACCGACTGCAGGGACGATCAGGGTATTCGGCGGAAAACCCTCACACGCTCGCCCCCGGATCGGTTCCATGCCCCAACACACCGTCACCGACCCCCTCTTCCCGATCCGCGTCAAAGATGTCGTCCTCATGGGCCTTCTCCGCCCCGGACGTCGGCCGGGACCGTTCTCGGCAGTGGACCGAAGAGCGGCGGCGGCCGCCCTCGATCGCGTCGGGCTCGCCGACCTTGCCCAACAGCCCTACTCCGCCCTGTCGGGTGGTCAGCGCCAGAGGGTGCTGCTCGCCCGCGCCATCGCCCCGGCGCCCGAATTGCTGCTCCTCGACGAGCCCGAGGCCGGCCTCGACAGAAAGGTCGAGCAGGAGTTCTTCGACCTGCTCGAAGAGCTGAACCGGGATACAACGGTCGTCCTGGTTTCCCACGACCTCGGCTTCGTGGCCTCGTTCGTGCGCACCGTCATCTGCGTCCACCAGACGGTCGACGTGCATCCAACCTCCGGCCTCGACGGCAAGGTGATCCAGGAACTCTACGGCGGAGACGTTCGACTCGTGCATCACGACAGGTGC
>CAZCEX010000355.1:0-5097 GCA_964497785.1 uncultured Thermoanaerobaculia bacterium
CCGGTGAAATCGTAGTGGGCGGCGAGGTGGATGACAAAATCGGTGCCGCCATCCTCTCGGACGCCGTTGAACGCCTCTTTGACGAGGTCATTGTGGCGGATGTCGACTTGAACCCAACGGATGTTCTCATGTACCGGGGCGTGGGCACGAGATTGCGATCGGCGGGCCATGGCGGTGATCTTGAACGACTCTTTGAGACCAGCCAGGAGGTGGCGGCCTATGAATCCGGAGGCGCCGGTTATGACGAGACGAGGGAGGTGGTTCATGACGCTGGCAGTTTACCCGAAGGATTGTTCAGGGCAAAGACCTCAGAAAAGGCGATATTCGTGGCGCGATCAGGTCTATGCCCTGAACAATCCTCAAAAAAAGGCCCCGGGAACGCCCGGGGCCTGTGACAGGTCGACAAGAGATCAATCGATCAGAATTTTTGCGGGAACATAGGTCGGGTCGTTGGAGCCGTTGTCGACGATCGACGCGTAGGCCAGGAAAGAACCGTCCTCGGAGGAGGTCGTCAGCAGTGCGAATGCACCGCGGAGGTCGGTCCCGTACTCGGCTGGGTTCTGAATGAAGGTGAAAGGCTCGAGCTCGTGCTGTTGTGTTCCCAGTAAAGTGCCGCTGCCATCATAAAACTCGATGTGGACCCTGACGAAGTCTCCGGTGAGGTTGACGAGGCCGATATTGGTACGGAATCCGTCATCTGTCCTGATGCCGATGACCGCGGCCGTATCTCCGAACTCCGTAGCCGCCGCGCTGGTGACCCCGGGAATGAATTGCCCGTAGGTGCCATCAGAGGCCATGTCAAATGTACGGCTGGTCGCGAACAGACCAGAGCCGTCGATCGACAACCTCAGGGCGGCGGTACCGAAGTAATCGAACAGGGTGTCGATGACGTCGGCTACCTTCATGGATTCACCAGCGGGTACGGTGACTTGCGCGGTTGCCGGGTCCGAGTTGTCCTGGTTGCGTCGCAGCATGTCAATCGTGACCGTGGCCGGCGTCAGTGAACTGTTCGCGAACTCGAGGTCGGTTGCAAAAAGGGAAGTTCCGTACCCGGTGGCGTGAGCCGAGGCGGCAACCCAGAGGTCCGTATCGCTCGAGCCCGGCATGGTCTCGGTGATCAGAGTCGGGTCGCCGGTGATCTCATCGACCAACGAGGCGTAGACGAAGATCGAAGAACTCGTGCTGAGATTGTGAACGACGGCCGTGGCGGCCTCGACGTCGCCGGCATCGACCAGCGAAAAGACCTCGCTGACCTGCAGCCAGCCCCACGGCTCCAGTGTGCGACCAAACTGGCCGATTCTGTTTCCGTCGGAGGCGAAGAGTTCGATCCTGACGGAGGCTGTTTCGGCCGAGGCGTTCGCAAACCCGATGTTCGTACGGAAGGCGGCATTACCGGCGAGGCCAATCAGCTTCACGTTGTCGCCGGCCGCAACCGCACGGTCGATGGTTGCCGCTGGGATGAACTGACCGAATGTACCGTCGTTCGAATCGTTGAAGGTGCGGGATCCGCCGACGAGCGTGCCGTCGGCCACGATCCTGATGGCGCCGGCGCCTCGGCTTCCGAGCAGGTCGAGCACGACGTCAGAGTAGTTGCTGGTGGTTCCCGCAAGCACTGTGACCTCGACCTCAGGGGCATCGCTGTTGTCCGATCCGCCCGGCAGGAAAGCGATCCGGGCCGTAACATCCTCGTCTCCCGGGTTGTAGAGGGTCAGATCGGTGATCCAGCTCGTCTCGCCGATGCCTGCGACATGGGCGGCGCCTGCGATCATGTACATCATGTCGTCGGCCATGCCCGTGCAATCGAGGCAATCAATATTGAACTTCACCTGGCCTCGATAGGTCGTGCCGTCGAGTGATCTCCATGCGCCGACCATGAACCGGTAGGTCGTTCCGGCGTCGAGGCCGAGTTCGAGGAAGGAGTCGGTCCGTGCGCCCAGGCAGTGGACCTGCTCGTCGTCGTCATTGCAGGCCCCCTCCACCGGTGTGTAGGAACCGCAGGCGTCCCCTGTCCACGTCGACAGAACAGTGTCGGCTGCCGAGCCGCAGGTCGACACTGCGTAGGTCGCGGTCTCGGAGGGTGTGAACTCGAACCACAGCGACGCCTCACGGCCCGAGTTCGGGTCCGAGGTTTGAGGGTCGATGCAAGGCACGAGAGGATCGGTCTCATCGTCGCGGGCAAACTGGTTCGAGGTCAGAATCGAGGTCGGGAACGGGCCCGAAGCCGGGATGACTCGTGGTGTGCCGCACTCGTCGGCCGGCTCGAAGGCAAGCATCGTCACAGAGTCAACCGCCTGCTCGCCGTGGGCGTCGGTGGCCCTTGCCACGACCTGATACATGCCGGCGCCGCCAACGGTCGGAGAGGGACTCGAAGTGACGCTTCCGGTACCACTATCGGTGGCCAGGATCTCGAAGTCGTTGGTGAAGTACCAGTCGACCATGAGCTCGTCGCCGTCACTGTCGGAGGCGATTGCCTCGAGATTGATTGTTTCGAGCGCCTGAGCGCTGAGGCTGCTACCAGAAGGTGTCGTGATCTCGATGGTGGGCGGCGTATTCTCCGGCCTCGGGATCGACAGCTCCCAGAATCCGCGTCCGTAGGAACCCACCCGCAGCATGCTGCCGTCGGGGAGCATACGCAGATCGTTCACCGAGGCCGCAGGCAGACCCTCGCCGTATCGTTCCCACGTCAGACCACCGTCGATTGAGCGATACAGACCAACGTCGGTTCCTGCGTAGGCGACCATCGAATCGAGCGGGTCGAAGCGTACGACCTGAACGTTGAATGGTGGCAGGCCGGACCCACTCACGCTCCAGTTCAGACCGCCATCGGTGGATCGCAGAACGCCGCCGCCCTCGAGGCTCGAAGCCTGCATGGCTGCGAGAACGAGATCGGTGTCAAAGGGTGAGATTGCGACGTTGTAGGCCGTTCTCCCGACCAGACCCATGACCCAGGTGCGGCCTGCGTCGGTCGAGTTGTAGATTGCCGCTCCTTTGGAAACGGCAATGCGATCGGGGTCTGCGGGGGTTGCTGCGATGGCGCGAACGATGCCGCGGGACCAGACGCCGTTGGTGACGTCGGTGATCGGGTCGGTGGGCAACCGGTACCAGCTGTCGCCGCCGTTGTCCGTGACATAAAGGCTCGTTGCACCGGTATAGAGGGTGTTCGGCTTCGTCGGGTGCATCGTCAACGGGGTGACGAAGGGTGCATCCTCTTCATTGGTGTAGGGGCTGACATCACTGAATGAGCCCGAAGAGGGAGAGCGCCGGTAGATCGCCGTGTAGTAGATGGTTCCGTACATGAGGTCGGGTAACATCGGGTTGATCGCGCAGTCGAAGCCATCGCCGCCGAGCACCCCCTCGAAGGTGTCGTCGCCCTCGTCGTTGCGAAGGTCGGTTCCGTTGTCCTGGGTCCCACCGAGCACGCGCTCGCGGTTGATAGGATCGATGTCCATGCCGTAGTACTGGCGAGTTACAACGCCGTCGTTGCGGCCTCGCCACCCGATGCCGTCATTCTCCGACACCCACACCCCGCCGTCGCAGCCGAGCCACAGAGTGTCGCCTTGCCACTGGAGGTCGTGGGCATCGACGTGGGGCAAGGTTGCCGTTCCCATGCCGCCCCCACTCGCATAGGGGTTCAGGTTCTCCCAGGTCGTTCCGCCGTCGGACGTGCGCACGTACCAGATGCCGCCGGCGACGACAACGTTCGCGTCGGTCGGTTTCACCGTGATCGTATTGTCATACCAGGCCTGCGCACCGAGGTACTCGTTCGCGTTGGCGGTCGTGGAGAGGGCGGTCTCGCTCCAGGTCTCACCACCGTCGTCGGTGCGGAAGATCCCGGACAAGATCGGGCCGTTTGTTCCAGTCGTGAGGTTGGTTGCGAGGTACAGTACCTGGGGGTCGCTCTGGGCCATGGCCAGGGCCGCGCGGTTGCTATAGCCCCTGAAGCCGGGCAGCCCCTCACCGCCGACCGCAACCCAGGTCTCGCCGCGGTCGGTCGATCGCATCACCCGTTCCGTGCCGGCCGGACAGGTGCTCTCGCACCACTGGGCGGCGTACATAAGTTCGGGGTTGGACTGTGAACGCAGGATTTCAGAATAGGCCGGGTTGATTCCGCTCCCGGCGGGCAGGAGAGTCTCCCACGTCACGCCTCCGTCGGCAGTGTGCAGTAGCCCCTGCTCGGTCGCGGCGAAGACGCTCTCGTCGTCTTCCGGGTCGATGTCGAGGGCGAAGAAAAACCGGGCCACGGGGTCGTCATCGCCGGAGGGCAAGATCCAGGTCTCACCGCCGTCGTCCGAGCGTAGCAAACCGATGCCGGGGATTCCGCCACTCCCCCCCGCGAGCAGAGTGTCGCCTTCGCCGGTGCCGAGGTAAACGACGTCCGGGCTGCCAGGAGCCCAGGCGACGGCGCCGACGCTCAGGTCCGACAGACCGTCGGTCGTCGGGTACCAGGTGGTGCCGGCGTCGAGCGTCTTCCAGACTCCGCCGCTGGCGGCGCCCTGCAAGATGACGCCCTCATACGTTGGGTGGGGGGCGACGCAAGAAGCACGACCGGCACCATTCACCGGGCCGATGTTGACCCACCCGTCGCCTTCGATGCCCGCCTTGGAGGTGGGATCGTGGCGGTGTTGGAGCCACTCGTTATAGGACCAACGTGCCCGGTCGAGCATCTGGCGGGAGGTCAGCTCACCGTCGCGGCCGTGATGGTCGATGTAGGCACGGATGCGGTTCTTGATTGCGGTCTCCTCGCCGACACGGCCGTCGCCGTCACGATCCATCGAGACTGGCGCCTGGGTTGGGTCGAAAGCACTGCCAGGGGTTGCCGAGAACAGAACTGGGATCATCAAGATGGCCACGGTAACGGTCACCATGAGGCGGGAGATGGGCTTGAAGCGCATACGAACTCCGGATCGCCGGGGTGGATTCAGCCGGCGATGGCCCATCCGGCGACGAAAGCATATTCTATCGGAGAAAAGAAGAATTGCGCAGGATCGCCGGAATTGATGTGACCGGTGGCACAGATTCCGGTTCGAGATGCTTGCCACGCTCTATGCACTACACCCTCCTAGAAGCGAGCACGAAGCTGAGGAAGCGGTACACGAG
>CAZCEX010000356.1:0-5093 GCA_964497785.1 uncultured Thermoanaerobaculia bacterium
TGCGGCCCATGTTGTAGAAGTTGACCTCGGAGTTGAAGAGGGTGCCGTCGGGGGCGATGATGAAGGCGCCGCGCAATGCGAGACCAGACCCCTCGTCGTACACTCCGAACATCTTTGACAGCTTGCCCGTCGGGTCGGCGCCCATCAGATAGCGCACGTCCGCGAGCTCCTTCTCGTCGCGTTTCCAGGCCAGGTGAACAAACTCGGTGTCGGTGCTGACCGTGATCAGCGTCGCGCCCATCTTCGAGAACCTGTCTTGCTGCTCTGCCAGAGCAGCGAACTCGGTTGCTCAAACAAATGTGAAGTCGGCCGGGTAGAAAAACAAAATCGTCCACTTACCAGCCTCCTTCTGCTCCTTGAGCGATACCTTCGGAAAGTTGTGACCCACCGGGTCGTAGGCGTTGATCTCGAAATTCGGCACTGCGTGGCCGATTCGAACCTGTTTCTTTTTCGACATTTATACCCCCTTTGATAATGCGCCGCGGTTTCAACCCGACGCTGAGTGCTCGGTGATATCGATCGTCAAATGATGATCGTTTCAACTCGACGTCTTCATTCGAAACAAGGCGATGTGCGTGACTATTCCTTCAAACCCGCGTGAAAATGGGACCGATGTGCGATGATCAGGCCATGACGAAGAAAAGTGGCGTCGTCGATGCAGCGACCGATCCAGAGGTGGCAGTCACGAAGGACAACCCACCGTTCGAAGACACCCTGATTCAGGCCTGCGTCACCGCCCTGTGGGCAGATGGCTCCATGGCGCGTTCGGAGCGAAATACCCTCGACAACCTCATAGTCACGATCGCGCGGACCAAACGGGACCAGGACCGCCTGCGCCGGCTGGCGATGGAAGAGCCGAACCGGCAACAGGTCCTCGATGATGTCAGCCGGCTCGATCCGATCGAGCGCCTCGATCTTTTTGACCGCTGTCTTGGCATGGTGATGAGCGACGGCAGGTTGGGACGAAAGGAGGGGAGGTTTCTCAAAAATCTCCGAAGCCGGTGCGGCGTCGGGTTCATGCGCTACCAGCGTTTGGTCTCCCGCCATATCCCTTCCTACCGGAAGATCCTCATCGCCGTTTTTGCCGCCGTCGTCATCGGTGGAGCGGTCGGCCTCAGATTCTATCAACCACCCGACCTCCTCCCCGCCGATATGGTAGGAGACCCGGCCGTCCCCGAGACCGCCCCACCCGACCATGCCTCGATTCACCCCGAGCTCCTTCTTCCACCCCCCGGTGACGAGTTGCCCGAACTCGAGTCAGAGCAGCTGTACGAGGCGGTCCGCCGCTCAGTGGTCACGGTGATCGTACGCCTCGATGAACAGAGGCTCGCCTCCGGTTCGGGGGCGGTGATCGCTATCGACGCGGGCCGCAACCACTACTTCGTCATCACCAATCGCCACGTCATCATGCATGAGACCACCCCCGAAAAGCAGCTCACGTTCGAGGTCGAGTTCGAGAACCAGGCCCGTTTCGACGCTGTTCTCGATTTCTACTCGAAACGGCACGACCTCGCCCTGTTGGCGGTGCTCGGCACTCCGCTGTGGGCTCAACCAGTGGCGATGCGCCCATCGGCCGGCCTCACCATCGGGGAGCAGGTGTATGCCGTCGGCAGCCCGATGGGACTGCGCCACACCTTCACCAGCGGCATCATCTCGGCCCTCAGGGACGGCATGATCCAGACCGACGCCACCGTGCACTCCGGCTCGAGCGGGGGACCGCTGTTCGACAGCCGAGGGCTGCTCTGCGGCGTCGTCACCTCGACCCACATGACCAAGGACTTCTCCTTCGCCCTCTACGCCGACGCCGTGCTCGACATGCTCGCCGAGCGCAGCGAGGCGAGCATGTAACCCGCAGCGGAACTGCATCACAAAATAAATCCGGCAGCCGCGAACCGGCTGCCGGATTTCTTTTGTATGCCCGAATTCAACCGGCTACGCCGGTAGGCTACCTCTTTTCCAGGATCTTCTCGATCTCGTCCATGATCTGATTCATGGCCTTCATGGCAGCCTGGAACGGCGCTGCAGTCGTCATGTCGACGCCCGCGTCCTTGAGGATGTCCACCGGCGGCTTCGACCCGCCCGCCTTGAGCAGGTTGTCGATGTAGCGCTCGACCCCGCCGTCGTTGCCTGTCAGGATCTGCTCGTGGAAAGCCGTACCGGCGATGAAGCTGGTCGCGTAGGTGTAGACGTAGTAGTTGTAGTGGAAGTGCGGAATGAAGGCCCACTCGACCTGAAACTGTTCGTCGATCGTGCACACACCCTCGTCGTGGCCGTGGTAACGGCGCAGGATGTCGAGGTAAAGGGTATTCAACGTTTCGGAGGTAATGGGCTTGCCCTGCTCGAGCAGCTCGTGCATGGAGCGTTCGAACTCCGAGAACATCGTCTGACGGAAGACCGTCGTGCGGAAGCTCTCGAGGAAGTTACCGAGAATCGCGAGCTTCTCGTCGTCACTCGCCGCATTCTTCATCGAGTACTTGAAAAACAGCCACTGCTGGGTGGTCGAGGCCACCTCGGCGGTGAAGGTCGCATAACTGGCCGTCGGGTAAGGCTGGGTCTTCATCGAGTAGGCCGAGTGCATCATGTGGCCGGCCTCGTGGGCGAAGGTCGAGGTCGACTCGTAGTCGTCCTGGTGGTTGAGCAGCATGTAGGGGTGCACGTCGAAGGCCGAACCGGCCATGTAGGCGCCCGAGCGCTTGGCGTCGCCGGGGTAGACGTCGATCCAACCCTGCTCGACGGCGTTGCGCATATAGCTCACATACTCCTCGCCCATCGGCTCGAAGGACTGCAACACCTCGGAGACGGCGCGGTCCCATGGGAACTCAGCTTCGACAGAACCCACCAGTGACGGGTAGAGATCGTAGTACTTGAGATCGTCGATCTCGAGCATTCGCGCGCGCAGACCAAGGTAACGGTGCAGGGTCGGCAAGGAGGCATTGACCTCCCTGATCAGAGCCTCGTAGACCTCGGGCTCGACCTCCGAGCCGGCGAGCGAAGCAGCGAGGGTGTTGTCGTACTGGCGAACCCTGGTATTGAAGAGGTGGCCCTTGACCGTCGAGGCCAGGGTCGCCGCCAGGCTCTCCTGGTAGTCGGTCAGCGAGCCGTAGAAAGCGTCGTAGGTCACCTTGCGGTCGTCTCGATTGGAGCTCGCCCGGCCCTTTGAATAGCCGTTGGCGTCAACGCGCAGCTCGCTGCCGTCGGCGAGGGTGATCGTCGTCCAGGGGATCTCCGCATTACGCAGGATCGAACCGATGGTATTGCCGTCGCCCTGCACCATTCCGGCCATGCTCATGATCGCCTCTTGCTCTGAGTCGAGGATGTGGGGGCGTTGCTTTTCGAGCTGCTCGAAAGAACGCCGGTAAATCTCCAGCTCCGGCTCGTCAGCGAGGTAGCGTTCGATGGTGTCCCACCCGAGGGTGAGGATCTCCGGGTCGACCCACGCCACCGTCGCAGCAAGCTCGGTGAAGAGCTGCATCAGCTCCTGCTTCATGCCGAGCGGACCCGGCTCGCGGATGTCGAGATCGCTCGTCAGGTTGGCGTAGGTGTAGAGCCGAGCTGCTTCTTTTTGGGCCTTCGACGACAGGTTCATCACCGCCAGGAGATTGGCCGGACCGTCACCCAGCTTGCCGTTGTACTGTTGGATTTCCTCCGCCATCTGGGGAATCTCGCCCTTGGCCTTCTCCCAGGCCTCCATGTCAGGGTAGAGATCTGTTAGATCCCAGTCGGTTTTCAATTCTCCCGCCCCGGCGAGACCGGCGGTCGTCATGACGAGAAAAACGGCCATCACATTGTGCAGTGCCTTCGTGCTCATTATCCCCTCCTTGTTGCTGTCGGGATGATCTGGCATCTTCCTCAGCCACCCGACGGCGAACTATGGTGCTCCTGTTTGGCCGCCAAAGCAAGCCCACGCCCGCATCGAAGGCATCCCTCCAGATCAGGTCGATGCTCACCGCTGCGGAGTGAAAACATATTTAACGCAAAGGCGCAAAGGCGCAAAGACTCAGAGAATAGGACAGATAGAGACGAGGTCGGCCTCCAGAGCCGGTTCCCCACACGATGGATACAGTTCTCGATGGGTCTTAGGCAGAAGCGGATCACCAGCGCCAGTCTGAGGCCCATGAACATTTTCTTTGCGTCTTGGCGTCTTTGCGTCTTTGCGTTTCAAATGCCTAATATGGCGTTCTGGCCGTCTTTCACGATCAACCTGAGTCAACGGAATTGGTGTAATCTGGAATAACTGAGAGCGAATGAGACTTGTTATCTTTTGAGCGGCCGCACTCGACGGTTCGCATCAACTCTCGGAGGAGATTCCCAAATGGCCAAACACGAGCTTCCCGCACTGCCTTACGCATTCGACGCCCTCGAGCCCCACTTCGACGCATTGACGATGGAGATCCACCACGACCGGCACCACGCCGCCTATGTCAACAACCTCAATGGCGCGCTCGACAAGCACCCCGAGCTTTTTGACGTCGAGATCGACAAGCTGCTGCGCAACCTTGCCAGCGTACCCGCCGACATCAGGACGGCCGTGCGCAACAACGGCGGCGGTCACGCCAACCACTCCCTCTTCTGGACCCTGCTCAGCGCCAACGGGGGCGGCGAACCCACCGGTGAACTGGCACAAGCTATCTCGAGCGAGCTGGGCTCTTTCGATGCCTTCAAGCAGAGCTTTACCACCGCGGCCATGACCCGCTTCGGGTCAGGCTGGGCGTGGTTGTCGCTCACGCCCGCCGGCAAGCTCGAGGTATCGTCCTCGGCCAACCAGGACACACCCCTCTCTGACGGTATGACCCCCGTTCTGGGTCTCGACGTCTGGGAGCACGCCTACTACCTCAAATTCCAGAACAAGCGTCCCGACTACATCAACGCCTTCTGGAACATAGTCGACTGGGACAAGGCGAATCAGCTCTACCTCGAGGCGAGAGGATAGGCGCTCGACTTTGTTGTCGAAATCAACGCCACCGAACTCTCAAGGCCCGACCCCGAAGCTATACGGCCACATTATTCGGAGTAGCTGACGTTGTCGCTGCCGAAGATTGCTGTCACTGATCGGCGCCGGCCAGGAGCGGTAGCCAGGGGTGAGGCGGACGTTG
>CAZCEX010000357.1:0-5064 GCA_964497785.1 uncultured Thermoanaerobaculia bacterium
ACCTGCAAATCTTGGAGCTCCTCGACAGCTTTCAAAAAGAAAAGGATTGTTCAAGACCATTTGGACATAACGGGCCAAACGAGGAACAGCAACGACAATGCAACAAAGAAGAGCTGCATTGGAAAATTCCATCGGAACCACTTCTCGTACGGGATCTTTGCCATCGCCAGCGTACCGACCGTAACCCCCGAGGTCGGGATGATCATGTTGGTGAACCCGTCCCCGAGTTGGTAGGCCAGAACCGCCGTTTGCCGGGTGATGCCCGAGAGGTCGGCGAGCGGCGCCATGAGAGGCATGGTCAGGGCGGCCTTGGTAGAGCCCGACGGAACGAAGAAGTTCAAGCCGACCTGCATCCCGTACATGGCGTATGCCGAGATCAAACTCGGCATCTTGGAGGTGACGGCGCCCATGCCATGGAGAATCGTATCCATCACGTTGCCCGCTTCGAGCAAAACGAGAATTCCCCCGGCGAACCCGACGATAAGTGCCGCGCCTGTCATGTCTTTGCAGCCGGCAACGAAGGTTTTGGCGAGGCGATTTGCATCCATACCCGAAAACACTCCGGCAAGAACACCCATGGCAAAAAACAGTCCAGCGAGCTCGACGATGTACCAACCCAGTTGCACTACGCCGAACACCATGCCGAAGATACCGCCGACGAGGATCGCCAGGCAGGCGCCGTGACGCCACGTAAACTCTGTAATCGCTGCCTGTTGCGCGAGGATAACTTCTCGCCTCTCCCGGTCGAGTTCGTACATCGGGCTCCGGGTCGGGTCCTTCTTGATCCGCGCCCCGTACACCATCACCCAGGCGATCGTCGCGCCAGTCGATATCGCCCACACTATCACCCGATATCCCCAACCGGATACCGGCTGGATGCCGGCGAGACCCTGCGCGATCTGCAGGGTGAACGGGTTGAGGAAAGCGCCCGCGAAGCCGACCCCGGCGGCGAGGAAGGTCAAGCTCACACCGACGATGGAGTCGTAACCGAGGGCCAGCGCCAGCGGAACGAAGATGAGCACGAATGGGATCGCCTCCTCACACATGCCGAAACCGGCGCCGAACAACGAAAACACGGTCATGACAATCGGGATCACGAGATACTCACGCCCCCGCAGGGCCCTGACCATACGCTCAATCCCCGCCGCGATCGCCCCGGTCTCGTTGAGCACGTAGAACGAGCCTCCGACCAGGAAGATGAAGATGACGATCTCCATGATGCCATGGCGCAGAAACCCGTTGATCGGGGCGGTGAAGATCTCGAAGGTCTGCGGATCCGACGCTTCGAACCGGAAAGACTCGGGATCGATGACCTCCCTGGTCCCCTCCCCGACCTCGACCTCGACGCGGTCGTAGACCCCTCCCGGCAGAACCCAGGTCAACACTGCCGCAAGCAGGATCAACGAGAAGACGATGACGAAGACATCGGGGACTCTTTTCATCCGCTACCTCCACTGAAGGCTCGAAGAACCTCGAGGTGCGATTGTGCCCGTTCCCGGCCATAATGTCTCGCTGGGAGGCATCATGGCGCCAACATCACGGTGGGCAGTCGCAGCCGAATCAATCAGGGCACAGCACCCGACGGTGCTCGTAGCTGTCGTCGAGCACGAGGGGTCCGTACCCGGCACAACCGGAACCACGATGGTGGTCACCCCGGACGCCACTGCCGGAACCGTCGGTGGTGGACTCGCCGAGCACACCCTCATCGAGACGGCAAGATTCAACCCGATCGCTCAACTGCTCCCGTATTTTCACGACGGAGAGACCACAGACTCGGTGTGTTCAGGCCGACAACTTACCGCGCTCCTGCCTCTCACCTCTCAGGATCTCCCCAGTCTGGATGTGCTGGCCGAAATCGAGAGAACTGGCGGGGTCGGCACGGTGGTTCTCCAGCCGACCGGGCTCGAGGCCTCTGTCGGAGACCAGCGAGCCACTTCATTCACGCGCAGCGATGAGTCCTGGCGCTTCCAGATGCCGGTCGGCCACCTCGACACGCTCACCATCGCGGGTGGAGGTCACGTCTCCCTCGCCCTCTCGAGAGTGATGACCACCCTGCCCTTCCGGGTCGTCGTCATCGACGATCGTGAAGACCTGCCGACCATGGCAAACAACCAATGTGCGCACTCCAAGCACTGCGTCGACTGGACCGAAGTCGGTGATTACACCGCGCAGGGCCCCCACGCCTGGGCCGTCATCATGACCCAGGGACACCGCCACGACGCCGAGGTCCTGCGGCGGCTGATCAACCACGACCTGAAGTACCTCGGCATGATGGGCAGCGCCACCAAGGTCTGGAGCGTCTTCGCCAAACTCGAAAACGAAGGAATTCCACGGACCCTGCTCGACCGCGTTCACGCACCCATCGGGCTGCCGATCGCTTCCCACACCCCAGAAGAGATCGCGATTTCAATTGCAGCCGAGATCATCAAGATCAGGAATGGGAGAGAGTCCTGACGATTATTCAATCTTTTTCATCGTCTTTTTGTGCAGGGAAAAACCTCCCTGCACAAAAAGACGATGAAAAAGATTGATCAGGGGCCCATTATCTCGGCCACTTCCCCTAAGAAAGCGTCTAGGTCGGCATCGACAAAGAACCGATTCGGTGCGGGCTGCAATCCGACCTCTCCGCGGTTCACCACCACGACGGGGCACCGGGCCAACCCGGGCAGCGATGCGGCGGGATAGACCGTCAACGACGAACCCAGGACCAGCAGCATATCCGCCTCGGCAACTGCGGCAGCGGCCCGGTCCATGCCCTTCACCGCCTCGCCAAAGAAGACAACATCGGGTTTGATCAGGCCACCGCAGGAGTCGCACCGGGGCACCGGTTCTGCATCCACTTTCAGCTTGAGCTCATCCAAGCTGAGCCCGACGTTGCAATCCAGACAGCGGGAGGTCCAGTAATCTCCGTGAACCGAGATGACCGATTGAGAGCCCGCCCTCTGGTGGAGGAAATCGATGTTCTGGGTGACGGTGCAGCGTAATATTCCGGCCTCTTCGAGAGACGCCAGAAACCGGTGGGAAAACGTCGGCTCGAGATCGTCGACGACGCCCAGGAAATCGCGAGTGAACTCATAAAAGGGCGCCGGGTCCGCCACGAAGGCGCCGATGTCGAAGACCGTCTCTGGGTCGTACTGTCGCGTGACATACAGGCCATGAGGCCCTCTGAAGTCGGGGATGCCGGCAGCAGTCGAAATGCCCGCGCCCGTCAGGGCGACCACGTTTCCCGAGCCCATCAGCATCTCGGCGCAACGAACCGGCGTCATCGTCAACAACGTCATTTCTGATTCTTATGGTACCGCCCTCGAACACGAATCGGCAGCTGCGATACCTTCCGGGTTAATATAAAGCTTAGGGGGCACCATGCGTACACGATTCGTGAATTTAAGGATCCCCAACGTCGGCAATGAAACCGAACGGGCCGAAATCCTGGTCATGGACGGGCTCGTCGAAGAGGTCCTCGAGGCCGGCAGCCAGACGGCGGTCGGTGAAGAACACTGGGTCGATCTCGAGAACGGGCTCGTCCTCCCGGGCCTCATCGACAGCAATATCAGCCTGGCGGACCCCGGATACCCACTCCGAGGGGATTTTTCCAACGGCACCGAAGCTGCAGCCACTGGCGGCGTGACCTGCGTCGTCGATCTGCCCCATACCTCGGACCCTCCCGTCACCGACATCAACCGACTCGAAACAAAAGCTCGATTGGCATCGGCCAAGGCCCATGTCGACTTCATGCTTTGGGGCGGGGTCTCCGGCAACTCCTGGCTGGATGGGGATTGGCGTAAAGATGTCTACGATATGGCCGACTCGGGGATCGCCGCAATCTACCTCACGATGTGCTCGGACCTCGCCGACTTTCGCGAGCTCGATTTCGAAAAGATGGCGGAGGTCGTTCAGGAGGCATGGCGTCTTGGCATGCCGGTTGGGCTGCACGCCGAAACTCCCGAACCGATCCGGAATGCAATTCGTGAAGCTCGCAAGCTCGGCGACAACGAACCCGACGCCTGGTCCCGATGTCACCCGGCAGAGACCGAGTACTCGGCAATCGCGGTCGCCCGGGAGATGTGCCGCGCCATCAGAGCACAGGTTCACATCCTGGGAATGAGTTCGGGGGACAGCGCTGACATGGTCAGAGAAGGGGTTCAAGAGGGCCTGGGTCTTTCGGCGGGGACCTGTCCCCACTATCTCGAGTTCACCAGCGAAGATATGGAAGCCGAAGGTCCCCGTTTCAAGTTCAGACCGGCCCTCAAAGAACAGGTCGATCGTTTGCGCCTCTGGGAGGGCTTGCGCACCGGGGAGATCTCGGTGGTAGGGTCGGGTCATGCGGCGGTACAGTGGCCCGAGGAAAAGCACACCGAATCGGTATGGACCGACCGCGCGGGGGCGCCGACCGTCGAGTTCCTGTTGCCTTATCTCTACTCGGAAGGCGTATGCACAGGGCGTATCAGCCTCGAAAAGTTGGTCGAGCTCTCGTCGTTGAATCCGGCAAGACTCTTCGGCATCGAACACCTCAAGGGCAGCCTCACACCTGGCCTGCACGCCGATTTCGTCGTATTCGACGACAACTACTCGTGGACGGTCCAGGATTCCGCAGTGCACGGCATGAACCGGTTTTCGCCATTCGTGGGCCGAAAGGTGACCGGCGGCGTGCGCTCCACCTACCTCAGAGGGCAGTGCGTCTACCGTCGCACCCCAGACGGGCAGGAAATGTTCGGCCCCGCCGGCGTCGGCCAGTGGATACGGAGAGGGCAAGAGTTATAGCCGCAGGGGCCTCCAGGTGTTTTTCTTTGGCAGAGGCCAAATCGATTTTCTTATGAGAGTGACCTCGCGGCCTCTGCCAAAGAAAAACAATAGAGAAGACAGAAGCGCACTCTAACTGCCAAGTCGTCTTCTTGGATCGCGGAGCTCCAGCTCAATACTGGGGTTTTTTTCCTGGGACCGCCGAGCCCCAGCCCAATACTGGGGTTTCTTCCTGGGACCGCCGAGCTCCAGCTCAATACTGGGGTTTCTTCCTGGGACCGCCGAGCCCCAGCCCAATACTGGGGTTTCTTCCTGGGACCGCCG
>CAZCEX010000358.1:0-5038 GCA_964497785.1 uncultured Thermoanaerobaculia bacterium
TAGGGCCGGGGTTTACCCCCGGCCGCGATCCCAGGAATATTGCAAGGAGCTGAGCTATCAGCTGTCAGCAGCGGCAGTTACTGCCGCTGAACGCTGCCGCTGCTATCGCGTGCTTGGGCGTCAATGCGTTTCGACTCGGATGTCGTGCGGTCTGAGCCAGGAGCCGGGGCGTTCCTCCATGGTGAAGGGCCCCCGAAAGTATGCCTGGCGCGAGGCGTGGTAGATGGGCAGATAGGGTCGTTCGCGTTCCACAACAGCGAGGGCCGACCGGAGCCGCTGCAGCCGACGGCCGGGATCGGGCTCCCGAGCGGCCTCCTCGATCCACTGGTCGACCAGTTGGTCAGAAAACCCGGTACCGTTGAGCTCACCGAGCTTTCGTAGCGGATCCCGGGTATGAACGAGCCCATCGAGGAAATCCGATGCGTCGCCGAACAGGAAGTTCCATCCAAAGATATATGCTTCGAGGCTGGCATCCTCGACGGATCGGTAGAACACGTCGTATGGCATGTCCTCGATTTCGACCACAAAACCCAGGTCTCGGAAGGTCTCGGCCACCAGGGCCACCAGCGGTGGTGAAACCCGGGCGTGCTGGAGCTTGACGATCAACCCTTCCTCTATCCCCGACTGATCGAGCAGGGCACGCGCACCCTCGAGATCCTGTTCTTGAGCCTGAACCTTGGGGCTCGCACCAAAGACCTCCTCCGGCACTACGCTGCGCGCGACGACCGCGGATCCCTCCGGCAGGCCCTGCTCGACGAGCTTCTTTCGATTCAGAGCGAGGTCGAGAGCCATACGCACCCTGACGTCGTCAAAAGGCTTGCATTCCAGGTTGAGCCCGACCATGGTTGTCGTCGCCGCCGGGTTACGGATGACGCGCCAGGTTCCGTGCACCTCCCTGAGGTCGAAGCGAGTCAGAAAGTCGAGACCGCCTTTGCCAACGACGTCGACGCCCCCGTCGAGCATGAGCATGAAGAGCTCCTCGTCGGTAGGAACCAGCTCGACCACGATCGATCGGATCTGCGGCGCTTCGCCCCAGAAATCGTGCCATCGCTCGAGGAGGACGGGGCCTTGAACGGTCCCGGAAACCCACCTGTAGGGTCCGGTTCCGATCGGTCGAGAAGGATCGTACTCCTGCGGAACGATTGCGATCATAGCGATCCGAGACAGGAGGAGGGGGAACGGTCCGGCGGTGGTGATTTCAACAACGGTTGGTTCTCCGGCGACTGGCCGAACATCCTCGATCCCGTCCATGTAGGTCGCGAGCGCCGAATGGGGGTCAAAGCGCGCCCGTCGGATCGACGCCACGACGTCGGCGATGCGAACCTCCGATCCGTCGTGGAACCGTACCCCGGGACGCATGAAAAACCGCCACGTCGCGTCGTCGGGGGTGACCCACCTTTCGGCCAGGACCGGCCGGATGACCGCACCTGGCTCGACATCGACAAGGGTCTGGTACACGGCAGACAAAATGGCGCCGGTGACCCCGTCGTTGTGGGAGTGCGGATCCATCGTGACCATGGTGTGCTGATAGGCCAGCCGCACCTGATCCGGAATCGGTTGTGGCGCCTCCTCCCGACACGCCATCAGGGCTACCAAGGTCGAAAGGCATACCCCAAGAACCAATAGCTTCACGGTCTGATCACGCATCATCACGGTGTATTTTCCATGGCAGCGCCGCAAATAAGTGTAGCAGCTGATTCGCCCACGAATTCCTCAGCGCGACATGACCCCGGCCGGTGCAAGTCGTACTGCCGGGAAGACATCCTCAAACCGCGGCGTCCGTCCGCCCTCGTCGGTGGCCTGCCCTTCTGCGAGTCGAGGGCCGGTCCCTTCGGTGCCATCGAGCACCAGAGAAGCTGGCGATGAACTGATCGTGCCCGCACCGGTTCGCGCCAGACATCGATACTCCCCGGCGTTGTACCGGTCCGCGCTGTGGACCATCAGACGGTTGGTCTGTGTTCCAGAGTACACAGCGCCGTCTTCGATCTCGAGGCCATTGAGAACCCAGGTGTAGGTCACGCTCGATGAGCTGGTGACCGCAACCGAAAAGACGGCATCGCCTCCTTCGGCGACCACCGCCGACAGCGGATCGACCGTAAAGCTTGGCAAGGGACGCCAACCCGAGCCGAGAGTCTCTCGCCGCGGGCTGCCGAACCCTGTGCCATCGTCCAGGGCCATTCGCAGTCTGACCTTCCACCACCGGTTCGGGTAGCCGAAGTCGGTGAGAGGCGGTGTCAGATCCAGGATCAGCTCCACCGTTGCACCCGAAGGGACGGAAAAGCCCTGAGGGATCGAACCACCATTCACGCGCCAGGACGGCGGTAAACCGTCGACCGTCAGCTGGTGTCCATCACCACCGACCCAGGCGATCGTGCCTTCGTTACGAACCTGAGCTACCACGGCCGTCGAGACTCCCGGCGTCAGCGGCACATCAGCATTGAACCCGATGACCGCCGCATCGTTCACCACGGCCGTCCTGATGAAGTCCTCGTAAGCCCAGAAAGCCTGCTTGCGATTCAGCTCGGGCGGCTCGTCAAGTATCCCGTAGCTGTACTCCGGGTGGTTTCGATCGTCGGCCAGCTCGTAGAAGAACATCCGGTCGACCCACCTCTTCGAGCCGTTCTCCGGGAACCACTCTCCGAGCAGGTCATAGAAGAAGCGGGATTGGGCGAACTCACCCGCCTCGTCCGACTCGGCGCCGGTCTCGCTGAGCCAGAAGGGTTTTCCCCACCAGCCGGCATCCTGAACGACCTCTCGGACCGACGGGGGGTCCCAGGGGTAGTCTCCGCCGACCTCGAGCTTGTACGAAACATCCGCTGCGCTCGTCCCCGACGGATAGACATGGTGGGTTGCGACATCCAGGTCGTCGGCGCCGACACCCAGGCACGACTGCAACCACAGGTCCCAGTCAGCGCTGTTGAGGTGGGCGAGTTCAGGTCCGCCAACCAGGGCGCCCTGATCGGCGGCATGCACCGCCCTGGCGCCAGGCAGCATCACCACATTCTGGTATTCCCACCGAGAACCTTGCCAGAACTGCGAGAGATTGGGTTCGTTCCACATCCCCCACGCCGCAACCTGCCCCCTGTATCGCGCAGCGGCCCGGTAACAGATGTCCCACCAGTCGTCTATATCTCGCGGCACACCGCGCGCAGACTCACCCGTGGTCGCCCAGGCAGGCGTCCCGGCAATCGTCGCGTAGACCTTGAGTCCTCGTTCGTCGGCTTCGCGCACGATGCGATCGTAGAGGCTCCAGTCGAAGACGTCCTGCTCCGGTTCGACGAGAAGCCAAATGAAGTCGATGCGAATCCAGCCGACGCCCAGGACCTCGACCTCGTCGAGCAGGGTCGCGCCCGCGGTGTGGGCATTGATCCCGAACGGCGAGCTCGAAGCGGTCCTCACCATGAGAACCCCAAAAACCACCAACACTACAAAAACAATCAGGTATCTTTTCACCATTACCTCAGTGTAACCCCTCACGCTGAGCCTACATGCCCGCTATGATGGGCTCATGAAAGCCCGAGAGATGGTCAAGCTGGGCGTACCCAGGGGACCCGTCATGGATCTCGCTCGCCGGCTGATCGCCGATGCCGCACGATCGGGAATGAAACACGCCCAAATCCGGCGGGCGATTCGCGCCGTGATTACCGACCCCGAGGCCCCAGATCACCACCCCGGCTTCACGGAGTTGGCGGGCGCATTAGCCGGCAAGAACGCCGGTCCGCGGCAGAGTTCGCGGTGGAGTGAGCGTCCGTCACCGGCGCCGTGGCGTCAATGGGGGCACGGGCTCGAGGCCCAGGCGGTCCAGCAGATGGAAAATGCCTGCCGTCTCCCTGTGGCCGTCTCGGGAGCACTCATGCCCGACGCTCATCTCGGATATGGCCTGCCGATAGGTGGCGTGCTGGCCACCGACAACACCGTCATCCCCTATGCCGTCGGCGTCGATATTGCATGCCGCATGCGTCTCAGCGTGCTCGACATGCCGCCGCGAGAGCTGACCGGGGCCCACAAGCGGCTCATCCGGGTGCTCGAAGAGGAAACTCGATTCGGCCTCGGGGCGCACTTTCGCAACCCCAAAGATCACCTGGTGATGGAGGAGGACTGGGGCGTCACCCCGATCACCCAGCGGCTCGAGTCCAAGGCCCGGACCCAGCTCGGGACATCAGGCTCAGGGAACCACTTCGTAGAGTTCGGCACACTCGAACTCGAAAAAGAAGATCTGGGTCTGCAACCCGGTTGTTACCTGGCTTTGCTCTCCCACTCAGGCAGCCGAGGCCCGGGAAATGCTGTCGCCGGCCACTACTCGAAAGCTGCAATGGCACTTCACCCAGAGCTCCCCAAAGAGCTCCGCCACCTCGCCTGGCTCGAGCTGGACTCGGATCTCGGCGGCGAGTACTGGGCGGCAATGCAGCTCATGGGCCGATTCGCGGCGGCGAACCACGAGCTCATCCACCGAGCCATCACAAAGGCCCTTCATACGAAGGCCGTCGCCGCGGTCGAAAACCACCACAACTTCGCCTGGATCGAGGAACACGGGGGCCGCCAGGTCGTCGTGCACCGCAAGGGCGCCACCCCGGCCGCGGAACATCAACTCGGTGTCATACCCGGGTCGATGGCAACACCCGGTTTCGTCGTCCGCGGCCGCGGCGCCACCGCATCGCTCGAAAGCGCCTCACATGGTGCAGGCAGAGTGATGTCGCGAAAAAAGGCCAAGAACACCTTCACCTGGTCAGCGGTACGCAAGGAACTCGACCGGCTCGGGATCACGGTCCTCTCCGCCGGGCTCGACGAGGCGCCAATGGTCTACAAGGACATCCACACCGTGATGGCCGCTCAACACGATCTCGTCGAGACCATCGCCCGGTTCGACCCACGTATCGTCAAGATGGCGCCGCCCGGAGAACGACCGGAGGATTGATTAGCGCCTGGTTACGAAGGGGATAGAGGGGCGGCAAACAGCCGCAAAACGGGATGCCGGATGCGGTGCCTGGACTCTGACCCGAGCCCGTTACCGTTGTCGAATGCGCTTCTTCGGTAACGA
>CAZCEX010000359.1:0-5036 GCA_964497785.1 uncultured Thermoanaerobaculia bacterium
CCTCGTCGAGACTAAAGGTTTGCACACGCCGCCCCTGCTGGAAGACGAACCTGGTCGGGTCGTGATTCTCGGCACGTCGTTCACCTATCGGCGGAAGTTTCCGACGTTGATCGCCCACTTTCTGGGCGAGGGGATCTGGAGCGGCGCCCGTGCAGGCAGTTTCCCGGGGGACGTCCTGGCATCCTTCACCAGTTCAGCCTACAAGCGTGGCAAAACAGAGCTTGTGCTCTTCGAGGTGCCCTGTCATCACCTGGTGAGGCAGCCGCTGGCCGGCATCGTCGAACCCGCCTTCGCTGAACCGCCCCCGCCAGGGATCTTGCGCTACGGCCAGGTACGTGACGACCACCTCCTCGTGAAGAGTGGTAAGACGACTGCAATCAGAAAGGGTCGGACGCTCGTCAGCATCC
Source organism: uncultured Thermoanaerobaculia bacterium (assembly GCA_964497785.1). Lineage (GTDB taxonomy): Bacteria > Acidobacteriota > Thermoanaerobaculia > Thermoanaerobaculales > Sulfomarinibacteraceae > CAZCEX01. The sequence goes on from CAZCEX010000359.1 coordinate 408, forward strand.
CTGCGGGTTCGATGGCTCACACCGGAGATGGCGTCGTGGTGCTTCGAGTCCGTGGGGCTTCGTCGGCGGGTGTGTCTTTGAAGCTCGAGCTGACTGACGGGCTGTCTCTGACCATTCCGTGGGGAGACGATGTTCCCGAGGTCAACCTTCCGCTCATCGCACTGGGTCCATCTTCTCAGACAGTCAAGCTCAAGGCCTTCTCGCGAAACCCCAAAGCCTCGATAAGCATCGAAAGCGTGGAAATTGTATCCGAAACGCCGCCACTGCCTCGTCTCGACCTCTCATCTGAAAGGCCGATAGCGACCTCGACCGGGTGGGAGATCGTATTCGACCCGACGTCCGAAGTACGTATGGGCGCCCTGTCCCTTCTCGAGCTGGGGCTAGGGGTCAAGGGTCGGTTTTCCGGAGACGTACGCGTCGAGGTTACGACCACCGACGGGACCGGGGCGCTCCGGGCGGAATGGCGTGGGCTGACGAAAGGCGCTCTGGTCGTCCTGTCGCTCGCACCGCTTCGGGGTGAGGTGATTGAGTCGATCCGCCTCACAGGCTCCGGTGATCCACCGGAGCGGGTGCTCCACCGAGCGGTCCTCCGGCTGGGAATCTGATAACGAATCGAGCCCCGGCCTTCGTTCTCGACCCTCCTGGGGAGATAACGAAGACTGTCACGGCGTAGCCTGGGGCGAAGCCGGACTGCTCTTTTAGTCTCTCTCGTGAGGTCGAGAACTACGCCCTGGCAAGCCTCTTGCCACAGCCTCATCGAGCGGCTCCCCGGCTGGTAATCTGACCAGAAATCGCGCCCCACCTCTCTCAGTATTTGCAGCCACCACCGTCCCCCCGTAACCCTCAACGATCGCCCTTACGATTGCCAGACCGATGCCCATGTGGTCGCGGTTACGGCCTTGTTCCGGTCTGTAGGAAAAGAATCGCTCAAAGACTCGACTGATGTGTTCCTCGGGAATTCCCGGCCCCTGGTCTTCGACGGACACTTTAATCCACTCGTGTTCCCGCCGCAGGGTGACCGTGACAGTCCCATCCTTTGGCGAGAACCCGATAGCGTTGCCAATCAGGTTATCCAGCACCTGTTGGATGCGGTCCGGCGAGGCGGCGATCGTGACCGGCTCGGACGGCAGGTGGACCTCGATTTTGGGTCCAACGGCTCCATTGCGGATTCGAAAGCCCTCGACCGCTCCTTCGATCAGTGCACCCAGTGGCAGCTCTTCCCGCTCCTCCTCCTCGAGGGCGGCGTCGATGCGTGAGATCTCGCGCGCGCCGGAGAGCAGGCGCTCGAGGCGGGAGACATCCGTTTGGATCGTTTCGAGAAGTCGGTTGCGCTCCTGAGAGTCATCCTCATCGAGCGCGACCTCAGCCGCTGCCCGAATGGCGGCGAGTGGGTTCTTGAACTCGTGCGACAGGTCCGACGCCAGGCTTTGGGTTGCCTGGAGGTGGGCTTCGAGACGGTGGGTGAGCTCGGCGAGCGCGCGCTCCAGCTCGCCGATCTCGTCACGTCGTTTGCTCGGGTCGAATCCGCGGCGCAGCCGACCCCTGCGGTCGAGGGTCTCGTCAGCCCTCCGTCGCAATCGGGCGAGGGGGCGCGCGATCGTCAGACCCATGAGGAGTGACAGCAAGGCGGCGACCGCGAGGCTCACGAGCACGACCCGGGCCACGTCGAGGCGCACCGAGTAAAGGGCGTTCATGACGCGAGAGGTCGACTGTGAGACCAGAACAACGCCCTGAACAACGCCATGGATACGGACGGGAATGGCAATGTGCAGCTCGACGACCCGGCGGCCGTTCTCCCGGTGCACGCGTGTTGTAGCACCGTAGCGACCAGAGAGGGCGTCGTCGATGGCCTGGGAGGGGAGCGGCGGTTGTCGAGCATTGCCGTCCTGCTCGGGCTGTGATTGCGTGATCGAGCGTAGAAGGCGAACCGGGAAAGAGAACAGGCGGTAGAGTGGGCGGTCGCGGACCGACACGGGATCGGCGCCGGCCTCAAATGCGCCGGGTTCGATTCGGGGGCCGAGGCTCGAGGAGTCAGCGAGGACCTTCGACTCGGCGTCAATGACCCTCAGTCGTGCGATGTGGCGTTGCCCGAGGTGGACGAGGATCTTCTCGGCGTCGGCGGCGTGTAGCCGATCCGCGGCCTCCAGGGCGGCCGCCAGCAGCCGTCCCTCCTGGGTCATGGTTCTTTCTTGTGCCTCGAGTAGTTGTTTTTCATAGGTGTCCAGCAGCAAGACCCCGCCGGCCGGCAGGAAGACCAAGAGCAGGTTGAAAGCGAGCAGGCGGACGGAGATCCGAGAGAGAAACCGCATCAAGACTGTGAACTCTCCCGGTAGCGGTATCCGAGGCCGTAGACGGTCTGCACAGCGTCAAACTCCTCTCCCACGGCCTGGAACTTCTTGCGTAGCCTTTTGATGTGGCTGTCTATGGTTCTGTCGGATACGAAGGTGTCGTGGGGGTAACCTTCGTCCATCAGCTGCTGGCGGGTCTTGACGTGACCGGGATGTCGCGCCAGGGCGCGCAGGATCAGGAACTCCGTCACGGTGAGCGAGACGGGTTTTTTATCCCACCGTGCGACGTAGCGTTGCAAGTCCATTTCCAGTTTTCCGAGCACGATGACGTCTTCCTCGGGGCCGGGCGCCACGCCGCTCAGTGCGAGCCGCCGGAAGAGCACCTTGACCCGGGCGAGCAGCTCGCGCATCGAAAACGGCTTACAGAGGTAATCATCGGCGCCGAGCTCGAGACCGAGCACGCGGTCGAACTCCTCGTCCTTCGACGTCAGAAAGATGATCGGCATCGTTTCGGAGCGTGCCCTGAGACGGCGGCAGAGCTCGAGCCCATCCATGCGGGGCATGAGAATGTCGAGCACGGCGAGGTCCGGCATCGCCACCTCGAAGCTCTCCCACGCCTGGGCGCCGTCGGCGAAGACCTGAACTCCGTACCCTTCTTTCTGCAGGGCCCGGCTGACGCTCTCCCGGATTCCTGCCTCGTCGTCGACAACAGCCACCGTTCCCGCAGTCGATGCATGCATATGGCGAGCGTACGGGATCGGCGGCGAATTTTCCACTGGATTTTAGAGTTCCTGGATTCCGTCCCCGACGAGCGCGCACGAGATCACCAGCGAAGCAATCGCCAGGCCCGGGAAGGTGGCAAGCCACCAGGCGTCGAGCATCACGCGGTGACCTTCACTTACCAGGTATCCCCACGTTGGCATCGTGACCGGCAGGCCGAGCCCGAGAAACGAGAGGGTGGCTTCGGCGAGCACCAGATCGCCCAGCCGGAGGGCTACGTCCTGCGCGACCGGGGATCGGACTCCCGTCAGGTAGTGCCACGTCCACATCCGGTACCAGGGAGTGCCGGCCACCCTGGCGGCAAGAACGAACGGGCGCTCTCGGATTGACAAGACCTGGCCACGAACGAGGCGTGCGAGACCCATCCACGAGGTCAGGCCGAGCAGGAGAACGAGCGTTACAGGCCCGGGATCGAAGACGGCGGCAGCCAGAATCAGGAGGAGCATCGTAGGAAAAGCGAGAAGGGCGTCGACCGATCGCATCAGCAGCATGTCCGCCCAGCGGCCCAATGTCGCAGCGGCGAGTCCCACCCCCACGCCTACGATCAGTGCCACTACCGCCCCGAGGACCGCGATGAGGACCGAGATCCGACCGCCTCTCAGGATGAGGCGGAGAAGATCTCGGCCGTATCGATCCGTTCCGAGCCAGGCCCGCGCCGGTGTTGTGGTCGCGACCGATGAAGATGCCACCTCGACCGGGCCAGAAACACCGTGCAGCACAATCTTCGAACCGACGTGCTCTACTCGTAGGCCGGTGAGGCGGCGCCCATCGTTCAGTCCGAGCGTGATCAGCCGGGCGCCGGGAGAAACGAGCCGGGCGTTTTGCGGGTCGGCAAACGCCCCCGCTCCCAGGAGAGCCGGCCCGACGAGCACGGATGCGCCGATCATCGCCACGCCGATCAGACCAGCGACCAACCTGCGGGGGAGCCTCATCTGGACCTGACCCTGGGATCGACTACGGCGTAGAGAAGGTCCGCCACCAGGTTCCCGAGTATGACTGCTGCGGCCCCGATGAGAGTGCAACCCATGACCAGCGGGATGTCCCTCGCATTGGCGGCCTGGAAGAGCACACGTCCCATGCCCGGCCACGAGAAGATCGACTCGATGACAACGGAGCCGGAGACGAGAGCGGGGAGGGATAGGCCGAGAAGCGTGATGACGGGGCCGAGAGCCGGGCGAAGGGTATGCACCCAGAGCACCCTGCTTTCGGAGATTCCCCGGGCTCGGGCCGAGAGGATGTGATGGGCCTGATGGATATCGAGCAGGCTGGCACGAAGGTATCGGGCCGTGGACGCGGCGCCGACGAGGCCGAGCACCATCGCCGGCAGAACGAGGTGGGTGATCAGGTCGACCAACCGCAAAAAGAACGGCCACGATTCCGCCCCGACTGATGCCATGTGCGACGCAGGAAGCCACCCGAGCCGGAGGGAGAAGAAAAATACCGCGAGGCCCGCGAGCCAGAACGACGGCATGCCGTAGATACCGAGAGCAAAAAAGGTCAGCAGGCGATCGAGCCAGCCTCCCGGTCGCCTGATCGAGCCGACCGCAAGAATCAGGCCGAG
>CAZCEX010000360.1:0-5032 GCA_964497785.1 uncultured Thermoanaerobaculia bacterium
TTTTCGCCGCCGAAAGCGCCACCGATCTCGGCGCCCGAGGTACCGATGTTGACGTTGGCAATGCCGCAGTCCGACCCCTCGTGCGAGAGGAAGCGCTCGGCGGAGTACATGCTCGACGTAAAGATCGCCGACGACAATCCTTGTGCGACCGAGTTGTGCACGGCAATGACCTCGTCCAGATCCGAGTACTCGATTACGTACAGGATCGGGGCGAAAGTCTCGTGGCGGGTGATGTCCATTCCCGGATGGGCCTTGACGATGGTGGGTTCGACGTAAAAGCCGGGGCGATCGACCCGGCCCCCGCCGCAGAGGATCTCCCCGCCCTGCTCGCGCGCCTGTTCGAGGGCGGCGAAGTGCTCGTCTACGGCGCTCTGGTTGACGAGGGGGCCCATGAGAATGCCGTCGTCGATCGGGTTCCCGATCGTGATCGAGCCGTAGGCGGCGGTGAGCTTTTCGATGAGTCCCGCCGCAATGTTGGAGTGCAGGAAGAGGCGTCGCAAGCTGGTGCACCGCTGTCCGGCCGTACCCACGGCTGCGAACAAGATCGCTCGCAGGGTGAGGTCGAGGTTGGCGTCCGGCTCGACGATGATGGCATTGTTGCCGCCGAGTTCGAGAATGCTGCGACCGAAGCGGGCGGCGGTCGTCTCGGACACGTGCCGGCCCATCTTCGTGGATCCGGTGAACGAGACGAGGGGGACTCGTGGGTCGTGCAACATGGTCTCGCCGATGGTGCGGCCGGGTCCGATGACCGTGTTGAACACCCCCTTCAGTTGGTGGCGGTCCATGATGTCATTGCAGATGTTCTGCACCGCGATGGCGGTGAGAGGAGTGGACGACGAGGGCTTCCATACCATCGTGTCACCGCAGATCGCAGCGAGCGCGGCGTTCCAGGCCCACACGGCAACCGGGAAGTTGAAGGCGCTGATGATGCCGACGACGCCGAGGGGGTGCCACTGCTCGTACATCCGGTGGCGAGGGCGCTCCGACTCCAACGTCGGGCCGCCAAGCTGGCGGGAAAGACCGACTGCAAAATCACACATGTCGATCATCTCCTGGACCTCACCAAGACCCTCGGACAGAATTTTGCCCATTTCGAGCGAAACGAGCGCTCCCAGCGCCTCCTTTTTCTGACGCAGGGCGTCGCCGAGCTCACGGACGATCTCGCCACGTTGCGGAGCGGGGACCATGCGCCACGAGGCAAAAGCCTCCTGGGCTCCCGAAACAACCGTTTCATAGGCCTCTGCGTCGGCCTGGATGACGGTGGCCAGAACTGTGCCATCGGTCGGATTGACCGATGCCAGCTCCCGGCCTTCTTTGGGCATGATCCATTCGCCATTGCAGGCGCCAGGGTTTGACGATTTGATTCCAAGCTCGGTGAGAACGGAGGTGATGTCTGTCATGGTCGACTCCTTGGGCAGCAGGTTGCTGCGGCGCGGGAGTTTACCATTTCGGGCCAAAAAACGCCGCTAGAAATGGCGTATCGCCGCCCGCAGTAGAAGGCGGGTGAATCTTGCGGGCGAGGGTCTCCGTGCAATCCGGGTTCACGCCCACCGCAGCGGCGTGGATCTGAAACGCAAAGACCCGAAGATCGCAAAGAAGCTCATAAATCCAATGGATTGAAACTTTGCGCTCTTGGCGTCTTTGCGTTTCAAATGCGCTATATGGCCTTCTGTTCGCCACCCACGATCAACTTGACTCTACGGGGCTAATCTTCGTCGCGACCGGCGGCGAAGAACTGTTCCCACTCGGCGACCTCGTTCCTGTTGAGCGCACGAGCCGTTGGCCGGCCGCGACTCTGGCGCCGAGCCCCCCTGCGGCCGAGCCAGGCGGAGAGCGAACGCACTGAGGCGCCCCTGTCGCGTGAGCGGCGAGCGAGATCCTGGTCGTCGGTGACCACCACCCAGTTCTGGGCGGGTGAGCCGTGTGGGATACGTTTGATGATCGTGTCGTCGGCAGTTGCGGGGCCCGAGTACTCGAGGGTGACCTGCCCGAGGTATTCTCTGGGCGGCGCCCCGGGCCCGGCGAAACCGTCGAACAGGATCAGGACGGATACCCTCTCGCCTCGGGTCTGCTCAAGGATCAGGCGGCGTACCCCTTCGCGATCTCGTGCCCCTCTGGGAAGTCGGTGGAGAAGGTTGTTGCCGTCGATCAGGATCGGCATCAGACAGCGCCCCGCTACCACTTCGCTCGCTTGGCCAAACGGCGAAGTCTGTCGAGGGGACGGGTTCCAACCAACTGGCGGTACATCAGAGTCGCCCGCTCGTGGTCTGGTTCGATGGCGAGGATCTTCTCGAGTGCTTTTCTCTGACGCTCTTGGTCCCGGCGCCGACGCCAGAACTCCGCCAGCTCAAGCCACGCGTCGATGAAGTACGGGTCGACATCGATGGCCTGCCGAAGGCATTTGAGGACCCGGCTTTCCCACAATGGGTTGCGCACCTGAAGGCGGGCAAGCTTGACGAGTTCCTGAGGCCTGGGCTCGATAGCGCACGCCTGCTCGAGAAGCTGCACGGCGAGGTGAATCTCCCCCTGCTTCACGAGTTCGTTGGCCCGCTTGAGATTTGCGACGACTATGTTGGACCGGGCCCCGGCGTTGGTCTCTCGTTTCGTCACCGTGAGGCTCTTCTGCTCCTTGTCGATGTCCGACAACACCTTGTCGTAGCGGCGCCGGGTTTTCCCATCTCCGAGCACTTGATACGCGGCGAGCGCTCGCTCGCGGATGGTATCGAGCCAGGCCCCGGCGTCGACGAGGTGGTGCTCCTGAGTGCGCTCACTTCGGTAGCGTTCCCGCGTCGCGTTCCAGGCGTCGAGGATCTCGACCGGCGCGGCGTCGCGAGCGACTCCCAGGGCCTCGTAGTGATTCACCTGGTTGGCTTCTTGCACCAACTTCTGGATGGTCTGGCGCTCGGTGCGGCGGCGTTGGCTGAGCTTCTCGACGTCTACTGACCTCGGACCCATACCGGGGCCGGTACCCTCCCCGCCGTTCCGGAGAGGGAGGTCCTCAGCTGGCGACAACGTGATCAGCCCAGCCATGGCGAGGCCGAAAACCGTTGGAATTGCTTGGTCTTCGGGCAGAGAAGAATGCCGATACAGAGCACCGAGATCTCGAGGGCTGTCGAGGCGGCTGAACAAAAACGCCTCAGTGGGGGTCAGTGCGAGGTCCTCCAAAATGGCCTGGAGGTCGCTATCGGCGGAAACCATCTGAGTGACATCGCCAAGAGTATTCTTCATGCTCTCGACGTCCTGCAAAGACCGGGCGGTGGAGAGAATGACATGGGTTGTCGTGAGATCACCCAGTGTGTCGAGGTGCTCGGCCTCCGGGTCCTCGCGGAAGTCGAGCCGGACATCGGCTTCCGTCGTTGCACGTTCGAGGATCACGAGCGCCAGCTCTTGCAGGTGTTTTTCGAGGGCCTCCTTCTGAATCAGACCCTGAGTTACGAGCACATGGCCGAGAGGAGGAGCGTCGGTTCGTCCCTGGGCGAGGAGAGCGCGAGCCCGTTCGGTCTCCCGAATCGTGCCGTTTCCAACGAGCCACAGGCCAAGCATCTCTTCCTCGAGGGTCGATCTGGCTGCTCTCACCTCGCCGTCGATCATGATGATGTCGCGCTGACAACGAGGGCTCGATGCGACCACGAACCCTGTCGCGTGACGGCCCACCAGGTTGCTCAGCAGGGCAGGCAATGATTGCAGCGCGCTCTGGCTCGTGGAACGGGAGTGAGCCGGCATCTTCTACTCCCCGCCGTTCGAGCCTGGGTCGGGACTGGGTATTTCGACAAGATGAGGATCGAATCCGTCGCGAATGAGTGCGTCTGGAATCGAGGAGATGCTTTCTTGGGCGCCCTCGGAGGTTGGGAAAGACCCCCATACAAGACGCCAACATCCCACCGCTTCTTCGTTGCTCTCGTCGACAGCGATCGCCTGGACATTGCCGTGACGTTGAGCCACCTCAAGCAGCCGCCTGTACTCGTGGGGTTCGCACCCGAGGTCGATCACAATGCCCCATTGACCGCGCGATCCTGTCGGAGGGGGGGTATTGTGAGGCGCACGTATGAAGAACCACCAGATCGCGGTGGCGGCGAGAGCCAGGACAACGGCCGCCAACAGGATCAGCGCAGGGGACAGCCGTCGCGGCGCCTCGTCGCTCTCGGTCGGAAACGACGGGTCGAGGTCGGTCTTGAGGTCGAGCACCGACGCGGGGTCGGGCACGGGTGTTGCCTCCAACATCCCAGTGGCGATGAGCGCGGTCAGGAGGCGGCTGACCTCGTCTTCGGGTTGAGGAGAGCGCAAAATGATCTCGGCGGCGGTGCGCTGTCCGGTGATCTTTGCGACGATCAGATCCGCCTCCTCCGAGAGACCGAGGGGTACGTAGAGCTCGAGGAAGCCGTCGGCGCGGCGGAGTAAAACGTCTGGGTCGGGAAGAACCCTGGCGACGAGGGCGCCGTCGGGGTCCGAAAGAAGAAGCTCGACGAACGCATGGGTCATGGAAATGCTGTGGCCGTGACAGGGTTGAGGGACTTCGTCGATGATTTCGAGATGACGGTCAGGATCGGCGTACCACGAACGGAGCTCCGTCTGGATGAGCTTCTTGGCGATGCCGACGGCTTCGGTTTCGGGGATGTTACGGGCCGCGGCGTGGGCGTGGGCCGCCGCCAAGAGATCGGTCTCGGGTGGGAGCTCGCTACCAAAGGCCGCCGCATCGAAGCCTTGGGCGCCGACGATGCGACCGTCACGCACACGAAGCAGGAATTCGCCGTGTGTATGTTGAAGACGGGCGACACCGGGGTGCCGTTGCCCGATCCACCTCCCGAGGCGCCAGATCAGTTGCGCTTCACTCATGGTTTCACGATAGACGATCGCTCCATAGGGTGTAAAGACATTGGTATCGAAGCTCCGGATCCTTGATGGTCATCAGGAAGGCTGTAGTGATGCCGGGTTGACAGGTGTTGGACAGGAGTCTATATTCGCTTTCCCAGTGGAAATCCGCTTGGGAGGTTAGCTCAGATGGTTAGAGCACCTGCTTTACACGCAGGGGGTC